>NZ_JBDTKA010000020.1:0-24486 GCF_039935575.1 Lapillicoccus sp. | reverse complement strand
CCGTGCCCTGGGTAGCGGTGCTGATCTACGTCGTGGCTCCCGGGTCGACGTCCAACGCGTCGGCGCCCGGGTTCGTCTACGCGATCATCGTCTCGCTCTTCCTCCTGTTCAATGTCTTCGCCGTCGTGCAGGTGCTGCAGTACAAGCCGGTCGGCAGGTTCCGCGACTACCTGGTGGGCGAGCGGCTCTACATCATTCTCAGCTTCGTGGCCAAGTCCGCCCTGGCGTGGCAGATCTTCGCGGGCACGCTCGCGGGCGGCTCCTGACGCGCTCGCGCGCGACATCGCCAGGGCGGCGGGGACCGGCCCGGTCGGGCTGGCGTTGCCGGCTCAGAGGTCGCGGGCGTCGGCGCGGTAGAGCTTCGCGTGTCCCGCCAGCTCTGGCTTCGACAGCTGGGTCGCCATCTCATCGCTGAGCTCGGCGAGCTCGGTCAGTCGGTGGCTCACCACGCGCCGGAACTGCACTGGTTCCAAGGTCGTGCCGTAGGCGTCCATCAGCAGTTCCAGCCGCAGATGTCGCTCTCGTTCGGTGAAGCCGTCGGCATGGTCCACCGAGCTGGAGGGCACCAGTCGGTAGGCCAGGTAGGCAAGGTCCCAGACTCTGGGCCCGGGGGAGGCGTAGTCCCAGTCGATCACTCCGACGACCTCACTTCCCTGGAAGACCAGGTTGTAGGGCGCAAAGTCGTTGTGACAGATCACCTCCGCGGGCTCGTGCACCGGGGAGCGCCACGGGCCCTGCCGAGAGCAGTCGGTGGTGGCGTCGTGGACCTGACGCAGCAGCAGCGCGGCCGACCGGAGGGCCGCCTCGTCCCAGACCCATTCCGGCATGGGGTAACTGGGCACGTCGCCGTTGACGAAGGTGAGCACTTCCTGCTTCGGGTCGGCGCTGGTGAGCACGTCAGGCACGCCGTGGACGCCGGCCGCAGCGAGGTGCCTCAGCAGCCGGTGAACCGCTGGGCTCCACTCTCCTGCCTGGCGCACCACGGTGTCTCCGCGACGCAGCACGGGCCCCATGTTGCCGCCGGAGAGAACTTCGTCGCCCTCGTTCGTCATGCAACCAACGGTAGGGCGCGAACCGGTCCCTCAGCGGCCGTCGCGTTGCCTGACGGTGGTGGGTGACAGCGCTGTGGTTCGGCTCAGCTGTGTGACGTGGCGCGGTTCGAGCTCGTCAAGAGTGGAGACGCCGAGCAGGGCCATGGTGCGGTGGATCTCGCTGCGCAGGATGGTGATCATGCGCTCGACGCCTTCCTGACCGCCGGCCATGAGGCCGTAGAGGTAGGCACGTCCGACCAGGGTGAACTTGGCGCCCAGCGCGACGGCTGCCACGATGTCGGCGCCGTTCATGATGCCGGTGTCGACCATGATCGTGGCGTGGTGACCGACCTCGCGCACCACCTGGGGCAGCAGATGGAACGGTACCGGAGCACGATCGAGCTGGCGTCCGCCGTGGTTGGACAGCACGACGCCGTCGACGCCGAGGTCGATGAGCTTGACGGCGTCACCGACGGTCTGCACGCCCTTGACGACGATGTTGCCGGGCCACATGTCGCGGACGATGCTCAGGTCGTCGTAGGAGATGGTGGGGTCCATCGCGGAGTTGAGCAGCTCACCCACGGTGCCACCCGTGGCGGACAGTGAGGCGAACTCGAGCTTGGGGGTGGTGAGGAAGTCGATCCACCACCACGGGCGGGGGATGGCGTCGACGACGGTGCGCAGGGTGAGCGCAGGTGGGATGGAGAAGCCGTTGCGCACATCTCGGATGCGGTATCCGGCCACGGGAGCGTCGACGGTGAACATGAGGGTGTCGAAGCCGGCGGCCGCGGCGCGGTGGACGAGGTTGTAGGAGATCTCGCGATCGCGCATGACGTAAAGCTGGAACCAGTTTCGACCGTGGGGGTTGGCGACCTTGACGTCCTCGATCGACGTCGTGCCCAGGGTAGAAAGGCTGAAGGGGATGCCGGCCTGCCCAGCGGCGGTGGCGCCGGCGATCTCGCCCTCGGTGTGCATGAGGCGGGTGAAGCCGGTGGGGGCGATGCCGAAGGGCAGGGCGCTGGGCGCGCCGAGGATGGTGGTGGAGGCATCGACGTGGCGGGCGGGTGTGAGGATGTCGGGGTGCCACTCGATGTCTTCGAAGGCCTCACGGGAGCGGCGCATCGACAGCTCGGCCTCGGCGGCTCCGTCGGTGTAGTCGAAAGCGGCCCGCGGGGTGCGACGCTTCGCGATCCGGCGCAGGTCGTAGGTGGTCAACGCGGCATCGAGGCGGCGCTTCTTGAGGTTGAGCTCGGGCCTTTTGAACTGCGCGAGCTCGAAGATCTCTTTGGGCTGGGGCAACTGACGCCTGACCACGTGCCTTTTTCACCTGTCCACTCGTGGGATCGGCTACCGGGCCATGTGACGTGGCAGCGTTAGCTCTCACCACGACACTACTGCCGAGGCGCGGCTACGGCCAGCATGAGCGCTCGGGCCTTGAGCTCGTTTGGAGCCTGGGGAAGTACGACGCTGCACCGTGAGGACCAGGTCGCGGGCTCGGCCAGGTACGAACGGGTGACCGTCACCGAGATCTGCGAGGCGGCCGACATCGCGCCCCGAACCTTCTTCCGCTGATTCCCGGCCAAGGAGGACGTGCTCGCCGAACCGGTGCGCGAGATGGCCGACCGCGTCGCGGTCCACATCGCCACGGCGAGTCTGATCTCGTGACCCAGCTGCGCCGGCGCCGTTCCCTAACGGCCGCCCCGGATTGGCACACCCGGCTGCTCGTGGTTCGTACCACCGCCTTCCGGGTGTGGCTCGACGACCTCACCGACGGTGTGGCCGGCCTCGACCCGGTTGCGCACCTCAGGGAGATCCTGGCCGAGCGGGACTCTAGGTTGGACGCATGACCGCTCCCGCGACGCACACCCTGAACGACGGTTCGACGCTGCCCGCCGTCGGCTTCGGCACCTACCCGCTCAAGGGTGACGACGGCATCCGCTCCATCGTGTCGGCCATCGACGCCGGTTACCGGCTGCTCGACACCGCAGTCAACTACGAGAACGAGTCCGAGGTGGGCGAGGCGATCCGACGGTCGGGCATCGACCGCGACGAGCTGGTGGTGCAGACCAAGATCCCCGGTCGCGACCACGAGTATGCCAAGGCCGTCGCGTCGGTCGAGGGCTCGCTCGAGCGGCTCGGGCTCGAGCGCGTCGACGTGGGCCTGATCCACTGGCCCAACCCGAGCCGTGGGCTCTACGTCGAGGCCTACCGCGCACTCGTGGAGTGCCAGCGCCGCGGGCTGATCGGGTCGGTGGGCGTCAGCAACTTCACCGAGCAGCACCTCGTCGACGTCATCGACGCCACCGGGGTCGTGCCCGTCGTCAACCAGATCGAGCTGCACCCCCTGTTCCCGCAGGTCGGCATGAGGCGGGTGCACGAGCGGCTGGGAGTGCGCACCGAGGCGTGGAGCCCGCTGGGCAAGCGCAACGCCCCCTTCGACGTCGACCCGGTCGTCGCCGCGGCCGCCGCGCACGGGGCCACCCCGGCGCAGGTGGTGCTGCGGTGGCAGCTACAGCTCGGGGTGGTGCCGCTGCCCAAGTCAGCCGACCCCGACCGCCAGCGGGCCAACCTCGACCTCTTCGGTTTCGAGCTCACGCAGGCCGAGCTGGATGCCGTCTCGGAGCTCGCGCGCCCCGACGGCCGTCTCTTCGACGGTGACCCGGAGACCCACGAGGAGATGTGAGCCGCCCCTGCGGCCGCGCGGTGACCCCGTTTCGCGGGTGGTGATGAGAGGATGCCGGGGTCGTGTCGTTGGCAGCAAGGAGCGAAGCGTGGGTCTGCTCGATCGGCTGTTCCGTCCGGCTCCCCCAGGTGAACAACGCGCGGCCGCACCAGATGCTCCGTCGAGTGACGACGTGACGACCACAGATCTGTACGAGGCTGCGCGACAGGCTGTACTGCCCGGATTCTTGACTCGCATCGAAGTGGTTGAGCAGGTAAGTGAGCTCTACGAGCTGGATGTCAACGACCGGCGTGCCAGTGAGGTCGTTGCTGCCGTGTGGGATGCGCGACGAGCTGAGGAGACCACGTGGACGGGCGAGTCCGACTACGACCGGCTCGCTGCCGCGTTTGCCGACCTGGACAGCCAGGGCATCGTGGCCAGGATGAACTTCACCTGCTGCAACACCTGCGGAACGACCGAGATCGACGACGAGCGAACTCCCGTCGAGGCCCCGCCGGGCGGGTATCCGTTCCGGGAGTGGGCCTACACGTTCTTCCACCAGCAGGATGCCGAACGGCTCTCCGAGGATCGAGCGACCCTCTACCTGACCTACAGCGCCTTCCGCCCCGCCCTGGATGCTGATCCGCAGCTCCTCCAGCAGGCGCAAGGGGGCGACGAGCAGGCGCGGACCCAGGTGACGAGACAGACGGACACCCTGGTCGGACAGCAGGTCGCGGAAACCCTGCGCCGGCGCGGCCTCGATGTCCGGTGGTCCGGTGACCCGGAACAACGAATCTCCGTCTCCATGGGCTCTTGGCGCAGGCCGCTACCCAGGTGACCGACCGCCCTCGGCTTGGCGATGAGCGAGGGGCGACAGATGGTCTGGCCGGGTCGTTATCCTTACCCGGATGAGCATGGTGTTGCGGATGATCTCCCCTGAGGACTGGGCGGCTTTCCGGGCGCTGAGGCTGCGGGCGCTGGCCGACTCCCCGGGTGCTTTCGGCGTGACTCTGGCCGAAGCGACGTCGAATGCCGAAGCGATCTGGCGGGATCGGGCGGGTGGGCCAGGTCCCGTGTTCCTGGCCTTCGATGGTGATCAGGCGGTAGCCATGGGTGGCCTGCATACGCCGGCCGGGAGCGACGAAGCCTTCGTCTGGGGCATGTGGGTCGAGCCGCAATGGCGAGGCACGGGTGTGGGCAGCCGGATCCTCCAGGAGCTGGTCGACTGTGCCGACCGGAGGGACCGTACCGCCGTTCTCCACGTCCCGGAAGAGAACCAGGCTCGTGCCCTCTACGAGGAGCATGGTTTTGTCTCTACCGGCGAATGGCAGCCGTTGCGAGAGGGCTCCGAGGTTCGTATCGAGACCATGAGACGGGCTTAGAGGTCTGCGACGCCCAGTGCCGCTCAGGCAGCGCAGTCAGGTGGTCGGCGAGGTCACGAGCTCGTCAAAGCTCAGTCCGCTCGAACCTTCGCCCCGCCCGGTCTGCCGGCCGGCGCGCTGCCAGACGTAGACGCGCCCGTCAGTCCCACGGGTCCGCTGGAAGGCTTGATACAGCCGGGCGCCTGCGCGTGGCACCTCCTCCTCATGCACGAAATACGTCTGTGCGGGCGTGAGGTCGAGGCCCTGCCTCATCAGCGTGGTGCGCGGCTGAACCCTCACGGGAGGCTCGGTGTCGCCGTCGAGGATTCGAGGCAGAGCAGCCCGCTGCAGCTGAATCTCCCGGTTGGTGCCGTCGACGTGAACAGGCAGGAACGGGATCCAGTTCTCCGGCACGCTGCTCATCACCTGGTAGCGGATCGCTGCGGCTGCGGGCGGTGGCGGGGGGCCGGCCCCGATCTGAGCCTGGAGGAACGCGTGCAGTAGCCGCGCCTGCTCGAGCCCACGACCTGCGTCGCCGGTCGCGAGCGGAACCGTCGTCTCCACGCCCCACACCATGTTCGCGACCTCGTCGCGCAACAGCAAGATGTCCTCGGTCCGCGGACCCTGATCGACCTTCGCTGCGGTGGGCAACAACAGCAGGCTGGTGTCAGCCGCGGCGTCAGCCACGCCCCGCACGTTGACCGTGAACATGCTCCACCGCTGCCAGGCTGAGTCGGCGCCCGCGTCGGCGGACTCGATCCACAACCGCTCGCCGAAGACGTTCGTCACCGCAACCCCGCGCACGCTTGCAACCGCCCCGGCGGGCAACGTGTACGGGATGACGAACCAGTCGTTGGCATAGACCAGTGCGAACTCCAGGAACATCAGCTTGGCCAGGTCGGTGGTGGCGGCGTCGACGTCACCGTAGTTGGTCTGGCGGTCCTCGAACGTCCACCACCGCGTGTTGGGCATGCCGGAGAAGGACACCGGCACGGGGATCACCGTCCGGGCGTCCTGCGCGGGCAGGCCCGTTGTCGTGGAGCCTGGCACCGCGTCGAGCGCTGTCGTCGTCCCATCGACGTCGAGGCTGTACCAGTCCAGCCGCCCCTGTGCGTAGTCATCGGCGACGTAGACCTTCTCGCTGCCGTCGGTCAGGGGCGCGGATACGCGGAACTGGTAGTCCAGCCGCTGCGGGTCCCAGGCGTCCTCGCCGCCGGCCGGCGGCTGCACGACGAGCCGGTCGAACCAGGCGAGGAACGCCGTCGCGGCCGTGTCGATCGCCAGGTGATCGCCGGAGACGATCCCCACCACCCCGTCGTACGCGTGGTGCGCGCTATCGGCCAGCAGGTATTCGTGCAGCGCCTGACCGTCCATCGCCCGACCGGCCACGGCGGACAGGAGCTCCCACACCTGCGGGTCGCAGCACAGCGCGGCGTCGGCCGGGTCGGTCGGGTCGGGCGCGTGGAAGGGATACGCGTCGAGGAACGCCTGACGATAGCCGCCGACCGCCGCGACCAGCGCCAGCCACTCGCGGCCCATCGCCATCCGTACGTCCAGCGCCACCGCACGGCCGGCCATGGTCGTGGTCAGCGGGCGTCGCTCGACGGTGGCCTCCAGCGGAACGTCGTAGGGCAGCAGCTCTGCCCGATCGGAGCCGGCGCGGTACTTCGTCAGCCGCGTGGTGTCGATACGCAGCCGGGCGAACACGGGGGAGCCCGCGTCACTGCCTCGGAACTCCCCCATCTGCCACTGCTTGGTGAGCATCCAAAGAGCGTCGCGGACCTCGGCCTGCAACGCGCGGTCGAAGCTCTGGGTGCGGGGCCGTGCCTCGAGACGGTTCCACGTCGTGACCGACGGGTAGAGCCTGCGCTGCAGGGCGTCTGCGATGTCGATCACCCGCAATGAGCTAGGCACGGTCGACGACCTCCTTCGTCAGCAGGACGTTGCTGGCAACAGCCATGGCGGTGGTGATCGAGATGCCGTGAAGCGTGACCGCCATGATGGTGGCGGGCAGGAAGCTCGCGTAGGGCGTGGCGTCGATCTGTGACGGCTCCAGCGCCCGCTTCTTCGCGAGATCGAGCGTCTCGTTGAGCGCTCCGACGACGTCCTCCCAGTGCCACACCCCGTCTGCCGTAGCCGGCGTGACCACGAGGATCGCCTGCGGAGGCTCGTTGTCCGGGCGGTCGAAGTCGAAGGTGAGGCCGGTCTCGCGGGTCGTGGCCGGCACGACCTCGGTCCACTCGTCGAGCAGCAGGCCGCACTGGTGCGCGGTCCGGTCGAACGCGGTGACGTAGTGAGCGGTGTAGAGCAGGCGGTCACTCACCGGTCGACTCGACTCCGGGAACTGCATCGCCATCCACGGTTCGCCCGCCAGGTAAGGGAACTGGGCGGCCGTGAGGTCTGGTGCCGTCTGCCCGAACGCCTCAGCCAGCGTGCCGGCGATCTCGAGCACCCGCATGGCCGGACGTACTCGCGCGGTACCGGCCAGCCACTCCTGCACTGGTCGCGCGATGCCTGCGGTGTCGACGAGGTAGTGCAGGAGCGGGCCTCCCGCGACCGCCTCCGCGAGCGAGCCTGCCCATTGGGTGCCCTGGTCGACGGCAACGGTGAACTCGGGGACGAGGACGAACGCATCGCCCAGCAACGCCTTCGCGGCGGCCTGCAAGGCATCGACCTGTGCCGCCGGCGATGCGGCTGCGTCGCGCGCGTCGAGCTGGAGCTGGGTCGCCGCGCGGCGCGCGTCGATCGTGACCTGCTGTCCGATGAGGGTGGTCTGCAGATCCTGCACGAATGCGATGGCCCGGCCGTGGAAGGTGTCGACGTCCCACGGGTCCGGCTCCCAAGCGCTGATCGGGAGCAGGGTCTGGACGGCGGTCAGCGCATCCACGAAGGTCACGAAGTTCGTGGCCGGCAGCGCCGCAAAGGCGTTGCGACGATTGACGAATGCGGTGTGCATCCCATCGAGGTCCGTGCGCAGTGCTAGGGACAGCGGTGGCAGCGGCTCGAGTGTCGTGGCCACCAGCGCCTCGGCTACCTGCAGGGCGGCGAACCGCGCGTCCTCGGGGGTCGAGAGCGGCAGGGCGTCGTACGCTGCGATCTGGGTCGCATAGTCGGCCAAGCGCGCGTCCCATCGCGAGACCAGCGCCTCAACGGCCGCCAGCAGATCGCTCAGTGCGGATCGGCGCCACTCGTAGACGAAACCCCACCCGGCCTGTGGCAACCCGAACCGGGCCGCCCGCTCGAGCAGACGGACTGTGTCGGCGGCGTAGCCCTCGAGGCCCGCGATGATCGCTGCGCGGTTCGTCACCGGGTCGGCCAGCAGCACCGCAAGGGGAGTCAGGAATGCCGCGACCTCGGTGCTGAGCGTGTCGAGGTCGGCCTTGGGTCCGGCCACGCGGGCCGGGTCGGCGAAGACGGAGTCGTTCTGGCTGGCGGTGGCCTGATTGCTCAGGGTCGAATCGGTGGCCCGCAGCGGCCGCGACCGCTCCAGCAGCCGCCGCAGCTGGCGGATCAGCGCGGACACATCGAAGATGCTCAGCAGGCCGGAAGGCGCTGTCTGGTAACGGATCTGCAGCGTGGCGTCAGGTCTCAGCGTGTTCGTGCCGAGGACGAACCTCAGGATCCGGTCGTCCAGCTCGGTCATCGCCTGCACGTCGTCGGGCTTGACCAGCTCGATCAGGTCCCGCGGGTGCAGCGCGAGGTCGTGCAGCGTCACGTCCTGCGAGCGGGCCGCTCCGCCCACCCGGTCGGTCCACGTGACGGTCACGCCGACGCCGGTCAACGGTGGAAGGAGCTCGGCCAGCCAAGCGTCCACTGCCGGTTCGGCGGCGGCGCGCGGGGTCGCACCGGCCGGGGCGGACAGCCCGGGCTGCAGGTGGACGGCGACCCGATGAGTGAGGCCAACCCCGCCGGTGGGTGTCTGCACGACCTCGGGATCGGGCGGGAACATCGCATTGCCGTACGCGTCGACCGTGGCCGCGACTCGCTCGAAGTTGCCCTGCACGGCTTGGTGAACGCTCTCCGCGAGGGCCAGATCGGCGACGGCGTCGTAGACGTTGACGATGGCGTCGGCCTCGGCGTTGATGGCGTCGGCCTCCGCCGGCGTAGCGGATGACAACCCGGTCTGCCCGAACGGGTACGTCGGGACGCCACCGGTGCGGATCTGTTCGGCCAGCTTGCGGCCGTCGAGGACGTTGCGAGCCTCGATCGCCTCGATCGGGACGTCCGGGTCGGTCTGGGTGCCGGCCAGCGAATCCGCAACCAGGGGAAACGCCTTGCGCAACGAGAAGATGAACTTGTCCACCTCGGCCAGGCCGTGGTCGTCATGCAGGCCGCGCTCGAACTGGTAGCCGAGCAGGGCCCCGATGCTCTGGCCGTTGCGCACACCCTCGAGAACACCGAGCGCCGAGCGGACCCGGTCGGAGGAGAGGTTGACCGACAGCGTGTCGGGGGTGGCCTCGGTCGCGTTGGCGAGGTAGCCGCTACGTAGTACGGCGGCCGTGCGCGCGTGGGGCAGGGACGGCGCGTGAACGTACCCGCCGTTGGCCGGGTCCTGCATCAACGTGGAGCCGGCGGAGAAGGTCGCGGCCACGTCGTCCGGCACGTTCGCCGGCTCGAGTCGGGAGGACGACGGCCGCAGGTCCTCGACCCAGGCGTACGCACCGAGATAGGTCCCGCCGCTCCCGTCCTGCTGCGCGCCGCGCATCCCCTGAAGCTGGAAGTCCACCAGCCCGAGCAGCCAGGCGTCGAACCGGTAGCTGCAGACGTCGACGTGCTCCGCAAAGGCGCGCTCCAGAGCCGCGGTCGGTGTGTTCGCGAGCACCGAGAGCGCGGCCAGCTGGTCGGCGAGGCCGGACGTCTCGGGCAGCAGCAGGTGTTCGGTGATGAAGTCACCGACCAGAACGCTCGGACTGCCGGTGATCCGCGCCTCGGTCTTGTAGAGCGCGGCGTAGCGGCTCTCGCTGAGCGGGGCCACGGGGTCGACGTGTACGAACGACGGCTCCGGCTTCATCGCCAGCAGCTGCACGTCGGAGAGGAACGCCGCCGACTTGTGAAGTTCGTAGCTCGAGTCGTAGTAGCCGAGCAGGACGGCGTGCCGCAACATCAGGTAGAGCAGCGCTTGCGGCGACGTGTCCCCGGTGAACCCCTGCTCAGCGGTGACCGCGTCCAGCGAGGTGCCCGCGGCGTCGGCCAGCCATTTGATGTAGTTGCGGCCGTCGGGGGTGTAGGCGCGAATCGAGCTGGTTTCAGAGAGTGGCCGGTCGTCGATCAGCTGGCCGATCAGTCCGGCGTCGGCCAGGAAGGCGTGCTGCAGGATGTCGGGCTGTGCCCCGCCGGCACCGAGCGTGGCCAGCAGGCCCTCGGCGGCGCCGTGCAGCCCGAGTGCCACCAGCGCCTGCCAGAACTGCGGCCCGAGACCCCAGAGGTTGATCAGATTGTAGAGCTCGCTGAGACTCTCGCTGTAGCGCCAGTAGTACTCGACCGAGTCCGGCTGCAGGCCGATGATGTCGAGCAGGATCTGATGTGCGTCGCCGGGTTGACCGACGTGGGCCGCGCCGGCGCTCATCGCTGTCCAGTCGCCGTCGATCTCACGCAGAACCGCCAGCAAACCGGCGAGGAACCGCCGCTCCCCACTCGAACCGGTCAGGGCGCCCGTGCGCCCGTGCGCCCGTTCGCGTTGGGGGGAGAGCCAACCGATCCGCGAGAACGCCGTCGTGGGCAGGATGCCGTAGGGCTGGCGTCCGACCCGAAGGCTCGGCACAGCGCCGCGGCCGCGGACGTATCCCGTGAAGAAGGAGCGGGCCTGGGCGACGGTCTCGTCGTTGAAGACCGGCGTCATCATCTTGTCCATCCAGTAGCCCAGCGTCGCCGGCCACATCGCCTGCTGCATCGCCCGGGCCTGCAGCTGGTCGGACCCGCCGGCGCCGTGCACACCGGTCAGGACGGCCGGGTCGATGCCGAGCGCCTCGGCGACCCACTGCCCGTCGCGCTTGTCCATCGGGTCGGCCACCGGGGTGAACAACGGGGTGCCCTGCCGATCGGCGAAGCTCTGATCGGGGTCGTCGACCTTGGTGTAACCAGTGCCCACACCAGTGGTGTTGTGGGTGGGTGAGCCCTGCGGCACCAGGGCGAGGCCGGCCCGCCCGGACTGGTGATGGCGCAGCAACTGCGATAGCGAGGCCTGGCCGGCGTCCGCATTCGTGCCCAGCTGCACCCCGAGCACCAGCAGCCGGTCGAAGCCGGTCCGCGCCTGCTCCGCCGTCAGATCGATCGCCATGGCCAGCCCCTCGGACTTGGCCCGCTCGAAGTCCACCAGCCAGAGCAGCTGGAGCGGAACCGAGAGTGAGTCGCCGTCGGGGTGGATCGAGTCGCTGGGGTCGGCCGATGGGTCCGGACCGACATACAGCGGTGTCGTCACGGGGGCGCCGATCGCCTCGAGCACCTGCGTGCCGCCCTGGTAGCCCAGCACGACGAACCGCTCGGGGAAGTCCGTCACCTGCGGCGCCTGGGTCCACGACGACGGCTTGCGCGGCGGGTCGGCCGGGAACACGACGAACGCCACGCTGGTGGCCGCACCTGCCTTCGTGGCCGGCGCGGCGGGCCGGTCGCTGAGGTTGACGGGCACGTTGGCCGCGACCAGGTCGGCGGCGTGGGCCGAACCGACGGCCGCTGTGAGGGCGGTGGCGGCGGCCTGCAGGGCTACTGCGTTGCCGTCCGCCAGCCAGACGGCTACCCAGTACGTCGTCAGCGCGGAGGAATCCGCTGCACTCGTGGGGTTCTGGGTCGCGATGACGAGCACCTCGTCGGAGGGCAGCACCTTGACCGGCACGTCGGCGAGGTTCACCGGCTGGTACGTGTCGAGCACAAACCCGGCGCGGCCCGAGCCGAACGCGCCGACCAGCGCGCTCCAGGCCGCCCGCTGCGCGACCGCGACCCCGCCCGCGGCGAAGAAGCACTGCCAGTAGATCTTCGCTGCGGCGACCTCACTGTCGGAGAGGCTGGCCTCGAAGGTGTCGATCGACACGTCGTCGGGGTAGATCCGCACCCAGAGCTGCGGCCGCGGGGCGTTCGCCGTGCCGGCATCGGCGAAGCGCGTCTCCAGCCGGACGGGGAACATGGTCAGTGGCGCGCTGTCGGGCAACTGGCCGATCTCGACCCGTGGGTCGAGATCGGGCGGCCGCTCGAGGTGGAGGGATTGGTCGACGGTTGTCATGGGCTCCGCAGCAGTTCGTCGGCGTGGACGGCGACCATGACCGGCGGCCGGAACAACAGATAGGCCCACCGGGCAGCGCTCGCCGGCGCGGCGAGAGCCTGCTCGTCGTCGGAGCGCTGCAGTCCCTTGCCCTCCGGATCGCCGGACGGCGGGGAAGCCAGGGTGAGCGCGGCCAGGCTCGACGCGGCGAGGAACTGCGGTGGCCCACCCGTCACAGCCGCGCCCAGCACGGCGTCCCAGGTCACCTCGTCGAGCACCTCGGGCGGGCCGGAGCCGGACAGCTCGAGCCCGAACCGCGGTTCCCCGGGCCGCTCCTTGATCACGAAGAACCAGCCGGGGTCGTCGTTCGGTGGGTGGCCGGAGCCGCCTTTGACGTCCTCGACCGTCAGGTCGAACCCGAAGAAGTAGATGTCGGGGTCGGCCTTGGCCTCGTAGAGCGGGCCGCGCAGCTTGTCCAGTGGCGGCTGGCTCTGCTCGGCGTCGGTCAGCGGCACCAGTTCTCGCGGACGGCTGAGGTCGGGCGTGCCGTCGGGGTGCTGCTGCCACCGGGCTCTGTGCGCGTAGATGATCGCGGTCGGGTACTTCTTGAGCAGCTCGCCTCGGATGACCAGGACGGCCTGCTCGCCGTGCTCGGTGGCGCTCTGCCGGTTGTTGTGGTCGCCGAGCGCCGAGTCGAGCGGCCAACGATGCAGCTCGGGGATGTCGTACAGCTGCTCCTTGAGCGCAGACTCGCTGAGGCCCTCGCTGTTGACCACGCTGCGCACGTCCCAGAACTGGCGGAAGTACGACCCGCGCTGGTCCGTCGGATACTCGCGCCAGAGCAGCTTGCGACCGAACTCGTCGTTCAGACCAACCATGTAGGCCTCGATGAACCGCTGGTTGGTCTCGATCAGCGTGATGCTGTTGGGCGCGATGAGGTTGATGTTGGGCAGGAACAGCTCGATCGAAATGTCCTTGAGGGGCTGGTACATCGGCAGGTCGATCTTCGGGTACGCCATCACCTCGCCGTACGGGTCGAGGCGCTGCGCGCTCACCCACGCGGGTAGCGAGATGGTGGAGAACACCCGCGCCGGGATGGTCATCGTGGGATCGACCGCGGCCACTATCGTCGAGGTCAGCTGCGGGAGGTCGAGCGTCGCGGGCACAGCCACCCGGCCGACCGTCGCGCTCGCCTGGATCAGCGCGAAGGAGTCGGTGAGCGCCGTCTTGAACCGCGCCGCCACCGCGCTGTCCGCTCCTCCCACCGGCGAGGAGTCGCCCGCACCCGGCAGAGACAGCACGAACCCGGCGTTGCTCGGGAAACCGCTCACCTCGACCGGTGTCTGGTCCCTCTCCTTCAGGCTGGCCGCGGGAGCCTCCACGGCCCGCTCAAGCAGCAGTCGGCGGACGAAGGCGATCAGCGCGGCCAGGATGGCGAGCCCGATGACCAGACCGATACCGAGCGGCAGCACGATGGACAGGAGCACGAGCAGCATGACTCCGAGGGCGATCAGAACCCACGGCAGCCACGGAATCCGGGCCAGCCGGCCGAGCCAGCCCGAAGCGGGGCCGTCGGGCGGTACAGCCGCGACAGCGACCTGGTCGACCGTGACGACTCCGGCGGACACGGTCTTCGGCCGCACGACCTGTACCTCGCCGGCGTTGATCCGGGTCAGGAGGTTGGTCGGTGTCACCACTGCGTCGAACGGCAGACTGCGGATCAGTCGGGCGCCAGGTCGCACGACCCGGCGCATAGCGGTGGAGGTCAGGGCGCCTGGAACCCGGCTCGTCGAGCGGACCATCGTGACCGTCGTGCCGGCCTCGAGGATGCGGGACTGCACGGGGGCGGTCAGCGCCAGTACCCGCTCGGGTGCCACCGCTGCGAGCGGGACGAGGTGCCGGTCATACCAACGGGACGCGGTTGCCACGGCCAGCTGCAGTCTGCGGATGCGGGTGTTCGCGGCCAGGACGTCGCCGATCTGCTGCCATGCGTCATTGACGTATTCCTCGGCGTTGCTCTCAATGACGTCCGCGCCGAAGCCGGCCGGCACCCGGAACCGGGGGTCGAGGTTGAGACGGTGGACCCAGTTGTCGGTGTACGGCGCCGGCGTCGCGTCGCGCTCGGTGAGCAGCCGCTGGGTCAGGCTCTGCCAGCGGCCGTAGAGCGGTGCGGTGATCAGTGGGTCCGGGTCGTCACCGATCCCGGTCGGCAGTCCGCTAGCGGCATTGGCGTCGGCGGCCGTCTGGGCGGCGTAGCTGTCGGGGAGGTTGACGAACGCGGCCAAGCTCTGCTCGAACGGGTTGGGATACGGCGCATCCCAGCCCTCAAAGCGTGTTCGGTCGGTGAGCTGGGTGTCGTCGAGGTCCTCCACCGGGACCTGCAGGGCGCCGCCCAGCCGCAGGATGCCGCCGAGTGCCGCGGCCGTGCCTGGGAGGTTGGACCCGGGGTCCTGCACGTCCATGTCGCGTATGCCGACGCGCGGGTCGACCGGCTCCGGCGTGAGCAGCCGAACGAGGTACTCGAAGTCGCCGACGGACCCGGTCCGGAACTGCCAGCGGTAGTAGACCGGGTGCTCGAAATTCTGCGGGCGATGGGTGTAGGGCGCCCAGGCCGAGGCTGTCGCGTAGGGCGCCGTGGTCGGGGCCTGACCGATGCCCGCGAGCCGGCCGGTCTCGAAGGACGGGATGACCAGGGCATGGTAGGTCGTGTTGTCCTGGAGCCGTCGCGGGCAGATCAGGCGCGAGTAGGCGTTGTCGCGGTTCGCGGCGAGGATCGCCTTCGCGCGGCCGAGGACCGCGGCTTCGTCGGTCGACACGATCTCGTCCGGGCTTCCCGCCAGCGACTGGTTGAAATGAACATGGGCCCACGCCCACAGGTCGTCGGCCGGCGGTAACAGGTCTGCGTCGTGCATCGTGACGTAGGCCAGCGGGCGTCCCGAGAGGTTGGTGCCCTCGTCGAACTCCCCCTCGGCCAGGACCACCAGAGTTATCCATGGCCGCAGCCGCAGGTGGTCACCACTCGGGGCGGCCGGCGTGTAGCGCCAAGGGAAGTCCTCGTCGTAGAAGTCCACGCTGGCGACGTAGTTGCCCTCGAAGTTGGTGATCCAGTTGCGCGGCTCGGTCCGGATCACCGCGCGCTGGTCGATGCCGATGATGTCTCCAGGGCCGTACAGGGCCACGTCCTGCGTGAAGGCCTGAGTGAGCTCGGCACCCCCCGACACCGGGTCTCCGGAGAGCAGCAGATCGACATGGGTGGTGGCCCTGGTAGCCACCGTCGCGTCGCCGTCGGCCGCGGTGATCGTGTTGGCTACACCGTGGCGCAGCCAAGGCAGGAACGAGTACGTCGGGAGGAGAGTCATACCGCCACCTCGAAATGCGGCAGTACGTGGATGGTGCCCTCGAGGGTCGGGTCGGCCGCGATGGTGTGCTGGAGGTAGTCCTGGGCTGCCCATCGGCTGGTGAAGGAGGCGGAGTCGGTGGCGAACACCCGGTTGTCGGCTTGGTGCGCGACCGCGTAGCTCTCGGCGGCCACGCCGACCGACCCGTCGTTCGGGTGGGTGCGCTCGTGGAAGTTGGCCGACAGCTTGCTGTGCGCCACGCTCGCACCGCCGAGCCAGTGCTGGAACAGGCCTGCCGGATATTCGAAGAACCGCGATCGCACTGGCTCGAGCGCCCTGTCGATGATGGTGAGGTCGTACCGGACGTTGCGGGTCACGGCCTCACCGGAGTCGTAGACCACGCCGGCCGGTGCGAGCTCGATGCCGCTGTCCTGCGGCGTGAATGCCTGCGCGGAGAGCTTGTCGGCGTCGGAGGCGTCCTTGAACTGGGCGGGCGCGAACGGCTCCTGCAGGTCACGGGTCTTGTTCAGCCCGGTTGAGGTCACCGTGAGCGCGAACCGGTCGGCGTCGCTGGGTTTCTGCGAACCGACCTTGTCGAGGGTCAGGTCGAGCGGGACCGCACGCTGGCTGACCTGGAGTGTGCCGACCGGGTGCAGCACCAGGTCGTCGGCGGCCGGGTCGAGGGAGCGCAGTGCGACCAGCAGCTTGCTGCCGTCGGGCAGCTGGGCTTTCCAGTTGCTGCGCTTGCCGAACTCGGCCACGAGGATCGGCATGACGGCGACGGGTGGAAGGCTCGTGGCGGTGTTGTCGCCCCAGGTGAAGTCGATCGGCACCGAGATCGAGAAGAACAGGAACGACAACGAGCCACTGCCGTGGGCATGCCAGGGGTTGGTGCCTTCAAGGGTCAGGTCGATGTCCAGACCCCAGACGCCGACGCTGAACACCTTGACCGAGAAGCTGGTCGAGATCGACACGCTGAAGTGGAACGGGGAGAACTGGATCAGGGCGTCGAAGCTCGAGTGGCCCGAAACAGAGAGCGCGGAGAAGCCGAAGAAGTACTCTGCGCTCGTGCCGAACTGGGCAGTGTTGCTGGTGACTGCGAAATAGCACTCAGCCCGGATGCGGGCGAACGACTCGTTGATGATGTCCAGCTGCACGCGCTGGGGCGAGGGGAACGGCAGCGGCGGCGGGTTGAACTGAGGGTGGAAGCCGCCCACCGACACGACGAAGTTGGCGTCGTCACCCCAGGCCACGAGCAGTCCCATCTCGCCTTGGATGGTGATGAACAACAAGTGCGAGTCGTAGAGCGAGGCGAAGAAGTAGAGGCGCGACTTGCTGAACTCGAGCGCGCCGGCGAAGTTGACCTGAAGCTTGAGGATCGACGCGTCCTCGTCCGGCAGGGACAGGCTGAGCACGCCGAGGATCGCGATGTCGCCCGGCGGGATCTCGATGATCACGCCGAGCGTGACGCTGACCAGTGTCGGCTCGCCCCAGCCGAGCTTGGCCATGGGGCCGATCAGGAAGATGCCCTGCTGCGGCGGGAACAGCGCACGCAGGTCGCTGATGATGCGCGGTGCGTTGGCGATCACGTTCTGCGGGAACATGATGTCGCTGATCGCTCCGCTGCGGACGCCGTCCATCACAGGCTGCAAGGCCATCGTCCGGTTGAGCCCGAGCAGCCCGCCGACGGCGTTCAGCGTGAACCCGAAGCCGAGCTGGATGCCGGGACCGAAGTCGGCGGTCAGGATGATGAGCAGCGAGAAGCCGGGCGTGCCGTCCGGGTTCTTCGTGTCGATGATCCCGATCGCGGAGACCCCGATGAAGTCGAGGATCTCGAGCTGCAGGGCGCCGGCGTACTCACCGCGTGCAGCGTCGATGGACAGGAAGCCGCCTCCGGTGACCACGCCCGCGTCGATCGAGAGGCCGACGCCGTTCGGTGGTTTGAATCCCAGCGCGAGGTTGACCGGACCGAGGTTTCCGCCGGTCGGCGGAAACGTCATCGTGACGACGATCCCGAGGTTCTCGACGCTCGCGCTGAGCGGCCCGAGGCTGCCGTCGAACGAGGCACCGAGGGCGATCGGGATCGAGCCGGAGTCCGGTCTGATCGCGAGTGTCGCCGAGGTGACGTCGATCGGCCCCAGTGTGACGTGGATCGGAAGCTGGATCTCGAGCCCGCTGCTACCGGTGAGGTAAAGGCCCTGGCTACTGGAAACGCCCACCCCGACATTGAATCCAGCCGTGATGCCGCCGCTCGGGAGCAGGCTGGAGATGAAGCTGTCCGCGTCGCTGCTGCCGGGCTTGATCGTCATCTGCCCCTGGTTGAGCGCCAGCTCACCGTAGATGTCGGTCTTGTTGTCAGACGTCAGCCGGGCGCCGAAGGTGAGTGACGCGCCGCCGATCTGCAGATGACTGGCATCGGATGAGCCCAACAGCAGGATCGGTGAGCTGGCGGTCGAGACCAGGTCGACCGCGAGGTGGGTGCTCGAGGGGGCAGCGGGACCGCCGCCGGCGGAGGCGATCAGGTCGACGAGCAGCCGGGGCACCGCGCCGGGGTTGATGAGCAGGCCCACACCGCCCTGCAGGTCGAACGCCGCGTTCACCTTGAACTGGAGCGTATCGGTGAGGTCGAGCTCGATCGCCGTCGTGCCGATGGCGTAGGGCAACAGGGCGAAGCCGGGCTGGGTGCTGCCCGTGGCGGGGACCATGAACAGTCCGAAGCCGAGCTCGACCGGGACGTCGCCACGCGGGTCACCGACAATGGGCACGCGTAGGACCCAGTCGTGGATCTCGTCCGGCCCGGCTGACCCGCCCGAGAGCGCATCCCGCATGGCCGGGTCGAGCGGCTCGACCCGGGTGATGAGGCCCATCCGGTCGGCAAGCTCGAGGATCGCGTTGAAGAAGTCCTCTTGCGCGAAGGTGCCGGTTCCCCACTGCCAGGCGTCGCGGAAGACCGCGGCAGGGTCGGTGAGCACGCGGCCGAGATCACTCCAGTCGATCGAACGCTTGACGTACGCCGGCCGGCTGCCGGCCGCGGCGACCTCCTGCAGGCGGATCACGCCGAGGGTGCGCAGCACCTGGCCCCACGGCGGGTGCTGCTCGAGGAGGTAGTTGACCAACAGGAAGTCGATCAGCTGATCGGGGAACTCGGCGGCGAACGCGGTCGGGTCGACCGTGGGAGGGAAAGCGCTCGTCGTCTGGCTCTCGATCGCCTGAATTCCACTGATGACGTTACGAATCGCGCTGACCGCCGACTCGACGGTCGAGGAGTCGATCTCTCCGGCGTCCAAGATCGTGACCAGGCTGTTGACCGCACCGCCGATGGCCGCAATCGGGGTGGGCACGACCGCCAGGTCCCAGCCCAGGTCGGCCACGAACGCGCCGAAGGAGGCTGTCGACTTCAGTGCCTCCTCCAAGGGCGACAGCGCGAGAGCGATTTCCCCAGCCAGCTGAGCAAGCGTGTCGGTGTCGGCCATCGGCTCGTCCTATGCGGTGTAGAACATCGTGGCGTCGGAGGTCAGCAGCTCTTCGACTGCGGTGAGCGCGCTCGACGACGGCGGGTAGAAGTTGTAGATGAGCTTGCCGGTCGCCAGATCCGGCGGGTCGGTCACCGGCACGAGCACGGTGTACTCATGCTGGCTGCCGACGCAGATCATCAGCGAGCTAGGCCGATCCCAGGAGCAGCTCCAGTTCATGTTGTCGACGAAGTCGTCGATGCTGTTCTGCGTGTAGCGCGTGAACATGGGGAAGGGGTGAGCGCTCGCGAACGTAGAACCCGTGGTTGCGGCATCGGCGTTGAGGGCCTGACGCAACGTGTCCAGTTGGGCGGCGTGCGCTGTCGGCATCGAGGACAGCCCCGAGATCTTGTAGGTGAAACGCGGCTGGTCGTGACGGAACCCGATCGCCGACGGGATCCGGGTCTGGGTGCCGAGCCCGGGGCCCAGCTGCAGATAGACGCTGCTGCTGTCGCGGTGACCGACGGAGACCCTGCGCGGCACCCAGTCGTCCCACAGCGCCGTAGGGACCCCGCTGCCATCGCGATAGGTGAAGCCCTCGGCGTCGAACGCGGCCTTCGTCGCAGCCTGGTCGACGAACGCGGTCTGCGAGACGAGGGTGAAGCCGTAGACCAGAAACTCCAGCATGCCCACGCCGGTCATCCGGTAGACCTCGTGGAAGTGCAGGGCAGCCGTCACCGGGGAGTCGCCGCCGAACGCCTCCTTCAGCTGGTCGACGAACGGATTGGCGGCGCCGATTCGGCAGCCACGGATGTTCACGCTCATCGAGTTCAGGGCGCCGCTCGAGCCGTGGTTGACGTTGGTCGGGAGGTTGACCGAGCCAGTGGCCACGGCTGCCTTCGCCACCTCGAACGTCGTTCCACCGGACTGGGTCGTGTCCAGATGGATCTGCATCCAGGCCTTGTCGTTGCCGTGTGAAACGAGGTAGAGGTCGTCTGCTGGCAGGGTGACGGTGGGACTCGTGTTCAGGAAGCTCAGGAACGCGTCGACGGTGTTCAGGCCCCGCTGCCGGACGAGCTGGGTGTTGGGCCGGTTCGTGAACAGCTGACGCGCCAGGCTGTCGTACGAACTCACTCCGGGGGCGAACGCGAAGTCCATGTGCGATCCCTTCGCCGTCGGCCTCAGAAGCAACCCCGGAATCTAGGCATAACACTTGAGGGGCTGGCCGTCAATGACGTTCTGGTCGTAGGTATTGCCGTTCCGAAGCGGGTCCACATGGAAGCCCGCCGCGACGACTGAGGTTGACCCTGTCTGTGGACCAAACAGATCGTCAGGTTTCGGCCGGTCAGCGAGGAAGGGAGGCAGGTTTCGAGCCCCGGAACATGCTGCGTGATGCTGACCGCGATCAGTGTCAACCGCTGGCGCCTCTAAGGTCTGGCTGACCTCAGTCGCTGGTCCAGCATCGACAGTCCAGCGGGTGCTGACGAAGGTTTCGCGATGCGCTTGATGAGCGGTGTTCCAGCAGCCGCAAGGGCAACCAACTCACCGGGACTGGTTGCGCAGCCACCGCTCAGTCGCGTTCAACTTTACGAGCGCTAGCTACGCGGAGCCTGGCGCAGCCCCCGGCTGCCGGTCTCGCGGTTCGGCCCAGAGCTGGTCGAAGAAGACGCCGTGCTCGACGTGCGTGAACCGGCTGCCCTGCTCGATCGGTTCGAGCTCGAGCCACGGCACCGAGGTCGACAGGTGACCCGCTTCCAGCCACATTCGTGGGTCGTGACGACGCGAGACGTGCTCGACGATGGCGGCGTACGTGGCCTCCGGTGAGGGTGAACCCGGCGTGGGCGAGTCGGCGTTCGACCGTCATGGGTGCGTCCTATCGCACGAAGGTGACGTGGGTCGTGCCACTCTCAGCCACCTCCGTGGTCAATGTGTGGGTGAGTTCGAGGCCGCGTAGGTCGTCCCACAGTCGGTTGCCCCGGCCGAGCAGGATCGGCGCGATCATGACGTGCAGGTGGTCGACGAGGCCGGCCCGCAAGAAGTCACGCGCGGTGCTGATCCCACCGCCGACGCGCACGTCCAGGCCGCCGGCAGCCTCGGTCGCCTCGACCAGCACGTCCTCGAGTGGGGAGCTGCGGAAATGGAACGTCGTTCCGCCCGGCATCGGGATGGACGGACGCGGTGCGGTGTGGGTGAGGACGTACACCGGGGTGCCGAACGGCGGCCGGTCGCCCCACCAGCCTTTCCAGTCCGAGTCGCCCGGGAACGTGTGCAGGCCGAACATGGCCGCGCCCATGATCTCGGCGCCGACGCCCTCGAAGTGCTCGGCGGCGTAGGAGTCGTCGATGCCGGTCGTACCGGTCCCGCTGGTGTCGCCGAAGACGCGCTCGTGGAACGTGCGGGTCGCGGCGTAGGCCGCCGTGAGGCGCCCCCAGTCCTCACCCATCGGACTCTCCGGGGTCTGGCCGGTCGAGGTGTAGCCGTCCAGTGAGGTGAACAGGTCGATGCGGACGCGGGTCATGTCAGACCCCCTTCGGGGTCGTACGGGTCACGTGGATGCCGAGCCGGTCGGCTTGGCGTTATGCGGGGGCCTGTTGCTCGCCGAGCCACAGGTGTAGGACGTCGAGGGCGCCCGGTCGCAGGCTCGCGGTGCGGACGCGTCCGTGCTTCTGCGACGTGACCAGTCCCGCGTCCTCGAGGACACGCAGGTGCTGCAGGAGCGACGGCAACGCCATTGTGAATGGTGCCGCGAGCTCGGACACGACGGCCGGAGACCTCGCGAGCCGTTCTACGACCGCCCGCCGCGTCGGGTCCGCAAGAGCGCGGAGCACGGCGTCGAGCTCGACGTGATACCCAGGCACATACCTGACTATCCGTGAAGGGCAGGGACTCGTCAACGGGCATCGATGGTGCGCCACGGAACCCGGGCCAGACCAATGCCTCCGGAACCGCGAGGCCGCTGACGCAACCTTCGGGTTCTCGCTCGACCTGTCGCCGCAAGCAGCTGACGCGAAGCGCAACGTGACAAGGTGCCGGGACGCCTGCCTTCTCACCAACCAGTTCGCGTGTCCACCTGCCCAGCCGTCGCTCGCCTCGACCCGTCCGGGGTTTCGAGCCGGGAGTCCGCAACGCAGGTAAGGCCCATGGCCGTGCCCCGCGGAGTGGTGGGGTTTGAGGGTTGGTCATCGATGTCCACACGCCGGTCTGATCGCGGCGGTGGTGTCGGTAACGCGCGCGGAGCTCAACCGAACACGAGCTCAGGCCCTCTGACGATCACCATTTCGTTGCCTTCGGGGTCGGCGACCCGGCAGCGATCCTCCGACTCGTCGAGGAGCCGGCCACCGGCTGCGATGGTCGTGGCGAGGCGCGTCTGCGCGAGGTCCGACGGCACAGCGAGCTCAACGTGGATGCGGTTGCGCTGCCGGCGCCGCTCCGTCTCCGAAGCGTCGAGCTCTTGGAACACCAGCATTGGGTTGAGCCGACGCGGATCGTGGATGTCACTGACCCCGGCTCGCCGGTCGTGGGTGTACCCGAGTGCGGCGACCCAGAACGCGCGGAACGCGGCGACGTCGGCGGCGTCGAGGAAGAGCTGAGCGAAGCGCGGCAGCCCTGGATCTGCAGCGGCCCCGAGCCCGCGGGCAGCGGTCTGGAGGCTTGCGGCCAGGTCGGTGAAGTCGAGCTCGAGGCCGTGGGCGTCGTCCTCCCACTGGTCCTTACCGCTGTCGATGATCACGAGCCCGGGTCGCAGGTCGACCAGCAGCGGGAAGCCCGCGTCGTCGGCCAGCGCCGCTGCGGCGGCGGCCAGGTCACGCTGTTGCGTCGGCGAGCTGATGCGGAAGCACGCCATCGCGCTGAACACCGCCTGCCAGTCGGCTGTCCCGATCCTCTCGCCGAGCGCCGCGCCCGGCACCAGGTCGACCTCGTTGCCGTCGGGGTCGACGTGACGGACCCCGAACGGTCCCGATGCCGCACCAAGGCCCACCTGCTCGACCGCCGCGGCCGACCGCACCACGTCGAGGTGGATGCGGTTTCGCAACGGCCGTGGCTCGGTCGTCCACTGGATCCGGATCGCGGGGTCGCGCCGCAACGGATCCGCCAAGCCGCCGTCCGCCCCAGGCGCGTAGTCGAGCGCGTGCTGCCAGAACCGCCTCACCACGGCGGGGTTCGCTGATTCGAACACGACGCTCAGGTGCTGCAGCACGGCAGGGTTTGCGGCCAGCCCGAGATCCCGCGCGGCCGCCGACACTGCCTCGGCGTGCTCGTCTGAGTCGAGGCGCACCCGTATGCCTGTCGCGCGCAGGTCGACCACGATCTCGGCCGGAAGCTCCACGATGCGACCCGCCAGCGCAGCCCCCTCCATCAGCGAAGTCGCGTCGAACCACGCCGTCGCAACGCCATCGACCACCCGCCAATCCGTTCCGATCTGTGTCATGCCCGGCACTGTAGAGGCCATTCCGGACGATCTCCTCCCGCATCGCGCTCACGTGCCCGGGGAACTGGCGGGCGCCGCTGCAGTGCTCCGCGTGGAGTGGTGGGATTTGAGGGTTGATCTTCAATGTCCCCGCGCTGCTCTCGATCGCGGTGATGGTGTCAGTTGACCGTAGGTTTGAAGAGGAATATGCCTATCCGTCGGTTCGACGGTGTCATCCACGTCTTGGATCTCATCGAGCACCCAGCCCCAAAAGAGGCGTCCGTCGCGACCTTGACCTACCCACGCGGCACGAAAACCATGTCGGTGGTGTCAACAGACGAGACAGGCCAGTGAAGGGTGCCGACATCCCGGCCCCAGGTGTAGGCCGACGCCCAAGTAGCGTCCTCGACTGCCGCCGATCGCCTACTGCGCGAGGTGCGTGTGGGGGGTGGGGTGTCTGCCCTGGCCGGCATCGCCCTGCTGGCGCGGCGGCGAAACTCAGAAGTGTGATCGCCGGCGCCGACGTAGTGTTCTCGACGTGCCCAAGAAGCCCATCGTTTCGCTGCGACCGCGCACCGACGACGACCTCGACCTGCTGTTCGACATCGCCGCCGACCTGGACACCTGGGAAGAGCGGCAGCCGCAGGCGCCGCGACCGTTGACGAGGGACCACTTCGACGCTCGGCTCGCGCGCACTGCCGACGACGACGGTCCCGAGGCCTCTGTCTCCCTCGTGATCGACGTCGATGGCACCGCTGTTGGCAGCGCGACGCTGTTCGACTTCGACCTGCTCGCTCGTCACGCCGAGGCGGGGATCAATCTGGAACGGAACGCCCGAGGTCGCGGTATCGGTTCAGCCGCGGTCATCCAGCTCGTCGAGTTCGGGTTTGTGCGCCACAACCTGCGCCGGATCCACTTGCAGGCAATCTCATCGAACGTCGCCGCGATCCGCGCGCATGAGAAGGCGGGCGTCGTGATCGAGGGATGGCAGCGTCAACACGCCTGGGTCCGGGGCACCTACGAGGACATCGTGCGCATGGGG
>NZ_JBDTKA010000019.1:0-38614 GCF_039935575.1 Lapillicoccus sp. | reverse complement strand
ACGAGCCTGCGCCCCGTGACGGGGTCCGTGCGCCGAATGGCGGCCGCGTCGAACAGGTCGTGCAGCTTGAGGTGCCGCGGGGTCAGCGGGTGGTTCGGGGTGGTGGAGAGGTCCCCGATCGACCACTCTCGGGACGCCGAGATCGTCGACGGGATGTTGCGGTGGTAAAGCAGCGAGGAGTCCGAAGAGAACCCTTCTTCGCCCATCAGCTCCTCGTAGTAGAGCTCGCCAGGGCGGCCGCCACGGCTCGGGCGACGGTGTTGGGTATGCCGCTTGTGCGGCACGCTGCCCATCCGCTGGTAGTGCGCCATCGCACCTCTCCTTGCCTTCTTGCTTCGACCAGCCTTCTTGCTTCGACCACCGGTTTCACTATCCACCGTGGCCTGCCCCGATACCGTAGCGCCGTGACGACCTGGCTCGACCTGCCCCCCGACCACCCGTTCGGGGTGCAGACCTTGGCCTATGGCGTCTTTTCCGGGGCCGGCGACGAACGGCCACGGGTCGGCGTTCGCATTGGCGACCTGGTGCTCGACGCGGCGATGTGCGCCGAGCGGGCCGGGATGGAGTCGGGCACAGCATGGGAAGGTGCCACGCTCAACCGGTTCCTCTCGCTCGGCCCACAGGCCTGGGCGGCGGGACGTTCGTGGCTGACCATGGTGCTGACCGACGAGGCATACCGCGACGCCGTCGAACCTCACCTGCACGCTCTGCAGGTCGTCACGCTGCACCTGCCGTTCGAAGTGGCCGACTACGTCGACTTCTACGCCAGCGAGCACCACGCGTCAAACGTCGGCGCGATCTTCCGGCCGGACAACCCCTCGCTCCCGGCCGCGTGGAAGCATCTGCCGATCGGCTACCACGGCCGCGCCGGCACGGTCGTCGTCACGGGCACCGAGATCGTCCGGCCGAGTGGCCAGCGCAAGGCACCAGGCGACCCTGCGCCGGTCTTCGGTCCGAGCGGCCGGCTCGACATCGAGGCCGAGCTGGGTTTCGTCGTCGGCGGGGCGACCCACCTCGGTATGCCGGTACCTGTGGAGGCAGCCGGTGAACACCTGTTCGGGGTGGTCTTGCTGAACGACTGGAGCGCGCGCGACATCCAGGCCTGGGAGTATGTGCCGTTAGGCCCATTCCTGGGCAAGTCGTTCGCCACCAGTATCTCGGCCTGGGTGACTCCGATGACCGCCCTCGACAGCGCGCGCACTCCGCTCCCCGGACAGAGCCAGCCGCAGCCACTTCCCTACCTCGTGGGCGACAACCCCGTTGCCGCGCAAGGGTTCGACGTGCACCTTGAGGTACGCGTCGGTGAGACGGTGGTGTCGCGTCCCGAGTTCCGGGACATGTACTGGTCTCCCGAGCAGATGCTCGCGCATCTCACCGTCAACGGAGCCAGCCTGCGCGACGGTGACCTGTTCGGGTCGGGGACGGTCAGCGGGGCGGACCCGGGGACCTTGGGCAGTCTCCTCGAGCTGACCTGGAACGGCACCCGTCCCCTATCGCTCGACGACGGCTCGACCCGTGGCTTCCTTCAGGACGGCGACGTCGTCACGATGACGGCGTGGGCGCCCGGACGGGACGGCTCGCGGGTCGGCCTCGGGGAGGTCACCGGTCGGGTCGTCCCGTCCGTCGGCGCCTGAGCCCAGCAGCCTCAGCGGCCGCGCGGCTTGACGACGACGTTGGTCTTGGCGACCTTGTCGTGCAACGCCTGTCGTTTGTCGTCCCACAGCGGCCAGAGCAGGTCCAAACCACCCAGGATCCAGCTGAAAAGGCTCACCACCGGCACGATCGACAGCAGCGAGTTGACCACGTAGACCAGCTGACGCATCGTGGCCACCCGGACGCTGGGGTTCCCGGGCCGCTCCCGAAGCCGCACCTGGATGCCCAGCACCATCTTGCCAGGTGTCGCACCTTTCCAAACGAGAAACCCGACCTGGTAGACGATGAAGACGATGAAGGCCACCACGATCACCGGCCAGAGTCGGCTGTACATCTGCGACATCACCGTCGCCTGGTTGATCGCTGGCTGCCGACCCGCCTCTGCATCGCGCATGATGCCCTCGAACCACGAGACGTACCACCGCATGAAGTCGACCAACCAGTAGGACGAGAGCACGCTCGTGAGCACACCCAGGATCACGTTGTCGAGCAGGTAGGCACCCACCCGCTGCCCATAGCTCGCGAGGGGGACGCCGTCCGGTGTCGTCTTGACCCCGAACCCGCCTCCGTACGAGGCGGACATCGTCCCGTAGGACGGCGCCGCCTGCCCTGCTGGCGGCCCGCCGTAGGACGTCGGTCCCGACGGCGGAGCGGAGTACGGCGACTGGCCTTGCTGGCCCTGCCGGTGGGAGTCGTCCTGCTGGCTCCCGTGACCCTGCTGGCCCGAGCTCTGTGGCGAACCCCATCCACCGGTTGGTTGCGGCCGCACCGGAACCGGCTGAGCCGCTCCGATCGTCGACTGCGACGCGGTCGGGGAGGTCCGCGGAGTGGTGTGCGAGGTCCACACCACTCCGTCGAAGTACCGCAGGTTCTCGGGATTCTCAGGGTCGTCGTACCACCCTGCGCGCTGGCTCATGCCGCCGAGCATGTCACAGCAGCCCGTGCGTCGAGGACCATCTGCTCACCCGGCGCCGAGCCTCTCAGAGCCGTCTCAAAGGTTTCCGCGCAGGTCCTGCTCCCGCTCGATCGCCTCGAACAGCGCCTTGAAGTTGCCCTTGCCGAACCCCAGCGAACCGTGCCGCTCGATCAGCTCGAAGAAGACGGTCGGCCGGTCGCCGAGGGGCTTGGTGAAGATCTGCAGCAGGTAGCCGTCCTCGTCGCGGTCGACGAGGATGCCACGGCTCTGCAGCTCCTCGATCGGCACCCGTACGTGACCGATCCGGGCGCGCAGCTCCGGGTCCTCGTAGTAGGAGTCGGGCGTGTTGAGGAACTCGACACCGTTGGCTCGCAGCGCATCCACGCTACGCAGGATGTCGTTCGTCGCGACAGCCAGATGCTGGGCGCCGGGTCCGCGGTAGAACTCGAGGTACTCGTCGATCTGGCTTTTCCGCTTCGCCACGGCGGGCTCGTTGAGCGGGAACTTCACTCGGTGGTTGCCGTTGGCGACGACCTTGGACATCAGCGCGGAGTAGTCCGTGGCGATGTCGTCGCCGACGAACTCCGCCATGTTCACGAACCCCATCACCTTGTTGTAGAAGGTCACCCACTCGTCCATCCGACCGAGCTCGACGTTGCCGACGATGTGGTCCAGTGCCTGGAACAACCGCTTCGGCTCACCCTCGCGCCGGACCCAGGTGGACTCGGCCGCGGTGTAACCCGGCAGGTAGGCACCGGCGTACGTCTGGCCGTCGACGATGCGCTGGACCAGCGTGTGTCGCGTCTCGCCGTAGGTCGCAATCGCCGCGACGCGCACGGTGCCGCCCTCGTCGGTGTGGTCCTCGGGCTGGGCGAGGACGGTGGCTCCGGCGCGGGTGGCCTGCCGGATGCAGCGGTCGACGTCGGGCACCTCGAGCGCGATGTCCACGACACCGTCCCCGTGCTGTCGGTGGTGGTCGGCCAGCGGGCTGTCGGGGTCGACCGGCCCGTTGACGACGAACCGGATCGAGCCGGACTCGAGGACGTAGGACTTGTGGTCGCGGAACCCGGTCTCCGGGCCGCGGTAGGCGACCAGACGCATACCCCAGGCCGACTGGTAGTAGTGCGCGGTCTGGGTCGCATTGCCGACGACGAACACGATGGCGTCCCATCCGGTGACCGGGAAGACGTCCTTGTCCTCGTCGTAGGCGACGAGCCCGACCAGCTGCTTGAGCTGGTCGACGTCGAAGCCGGCCTCGCGTTCCTGCTGAGTCAGGTCGTCGGGTGCAGTAGCGGAGACAGGGTCGGCCATCGTATTCGTCATGGTCGAAGGGTGGCTGTTCGACGGGGTAGTGGTCAACACGCGCACCGACTGCTGCGCATCCTGCGCAGACTGCCGAGTATTGCGGCGGGAAGGGTGGACACTGTGTCCATGTTCACGAGCGAGCACAGCATCGACGACCTGGACGCCCGACTGCTGCGTCTGTATGCGGCGGAACCGGCCGTCGGTGTCCTCGGCGCCTCGCGGCGGCTCGGGGTTGCCCGAGGCACGGTGCAGGCGCGGCTCGACCGGCTGGTCTCTCGGGGGGTGGTCAGGGGGTTCGCGCCGACTATCGACCCGGGTGCTCTGGGATACCCGGTCACGGCGTTCTGCACGCTGGAGATTCGCCAGGGGCGCGGCCACGGACCGGTCGTCGAGCACCTCACGGGGATCCCCGAGGTGCTGGAGGCGCACACCATCACCGGGGCCGGCGACCTGCTCATCCGCGTCGTCGCGCGGGACAACGCGGACCTGCAGCGGGTCATCGACCTGGTCGTCGACGACTCCCACGTGATCAGGGCCTCGACGGCGATCTCGCTGGCCACCCGGATCGAACACCGTACGGCGCCACTGGTCGCGGCCGCCATCTCGTCGTGACCCGGCCAGGTCGGGCGCCGGCCGGGAGTTGACAGGCAAATAATTCTAGTTAGACTAGAACTATGCTCATCCGGATCGACCCCGCTTCGTCGCGGCCGATCTTCGCCCAGATCGCGGCCAGCGTGCGTCGCGAGCTCGTCGGCGGGAGCCTCACGACGGGTGACCGCCTGCCGCCGGCCAAGGAGCTCGCCCGGTCGCTGGACGTCAACCTGCACACCGTGCTCCGGGCCTACCAGGAGCTGCGGGACGAAGGACTCGTGGACCTGCGCCGCGGTCGTGGCGCAGTTGTCACCGGGTCCCAGCCACTGGCTCTCGCCCAGGTCGGCGAGGCCGTGAAATCGCTGGTTCGTGCCGCGCACGAAGCTGGCATGACCGAGCGCGAGACCGTCTCGCTGATCGCGAAGGAGTGGTTCTGATGTCGTCGTCCTCACCCAAAACCCCTGTGCAACGGCCTGGTTCGGGGCAGCGCCGCTACCTGCTGGTGGCGCTCGGCATACCTGTCGTGGTCATCGCGGTCGGCCTCGCGATCGTCGCGGGACTCTGGTCCTCCATCCCCCCGGTCGTCGCCAGCCACTGGGGACCCGACGGGGTGGACGCTACCCAGGCTCGCGTGGTGTTCGTCGTGACCGCCGCGGTGGTGATCCTCGCGCTCGGTGCGTTGTTGGCCGCCGCCGGCTGGTTCCTGCCGGCGGACGGGCGGCGGCTGCTCGCCACCGTGTCCGGCGCCACGAGCGCGTTCCTCGGCGTGGTGCTGTTCGGAGCGCTCGTCGGACAACGTGGACAGAACGAGCCCTCGACGGCGAGTGCGGCCCCCCAGATGTTCCTCGTGGGCGCCCTCGCCGCCGCACTCGTCGGGTGGGTCGCCTGGGCCCTGACCTCCCTGCAGCCGGCGACGGTCACCGACCGGACACCGGTCCCCGCAGACGCAACAACGGTTCCGGCCGTGGACGGCGAGCGGCTGGTCTGGTTCGGTCACGCCGCTGGGGCGCCGTGGCTCGGCTGGGTCTGCGTGGCGCTCGTGGGCGTCGCCTGTTTCAGCGCTGTCGTCGCAAGTCCATGGGCCGCGTTGGGCCCGGTGGTCGGGATCGCGCTGATCGTCCTGCTCATGCGAGCGAGGGTGACCGTCGACGCACAGGGGATGCGCGTCGTCTCGGGCGGCTTCCTGACCTGGCTGTCGGTGCCGATCGACCAGGTTGCCTACGCCGAGGTTGCCCACCTGAGCGCGTTCAAGGAGTTCGGCGGCCTCGGGATGCGCTACCGCCGCGACGCCCGTGCCTTCGTCACGCGCACCGGGGAGGCCGTGCGGGTCGTTCAGCAGGACGGCACCAGGACCTACGTCTCCCTCGATGGCGCGGACGAGGCTGCCGCGGTGCTCAACACGTTGACCCGCCGGTCGGTCACGAGCTGAGCCGACCTGACGCGACCGGACGCGACCTGACTCGACATGACTCGAGGCATCCGGGTCAGGCGTCGTCCTTGCCGCCGCCGTCCTTCGGCGCGCGAAGACCTTCGTAGATCTCCTTGCAGGTCGGGCAGACCGGGAACTTCTTGGGGTCCCGCCCCGGCACCCAGACCTTGCCGCAGAGCGCGACGACCGGGTCACCCGAGAGGGCGCTGTCGAGGATCTTCTCTTTGCGGACGTAGTGCGCGAACCGCTCGTGGTCGCCCGGTTCGACGACCTGTTCCTCGACCAGCTCACGCTCGAGCACGGTGGTCGAGGTGCGTGGCCCGCCCGGCTCGACCTGCGGCTCGAAGGGGTCGAGTGGCATCTGCGAGGCGCGGGACGTCATGGACACGAGTGTATGCGTGCCTCGAGAACGTCAGCCGTCGGAGCCGAGCCCCCTGCGGCGTAGCCACCAGCGGCGTCGTGGGTGGGTTTCGGGGGCGGACGGAGGCGGCGAAGCGGCCCGGCGACGCCGCTCGATCTCGGTCCGTAGCCCGCGCCACTGCTCGACGATCTCGTCGACGTCGACCGTGCGCGAGATCAACGGCGGAAGGTTTCCCACGGCCGGACGCAGGCGGTCGGCCTTGACCCGGCGGTTGAAGTCCTCGAGGATCTCGCGGGCCTCCGCCTCGGTGCGGACGTCAGCGAGCGACTCGGGGAACGAGGCCGCCTCCTTGCGCAGCAGCAGCGGGGACGGCAGAGCTCCGCTGATGTCGAGCTTCTCGCGCTCCACGTAGCGACGGACCCACCAGTCGGGGTCGTTGGGGTCACCGAGGTTTCCGAGCGGTTTCCCGGCTCCGGGGAGGTTGTCGAACTCGCCGCGCTCCTGCGCTTCGCGGATCTGCCGGTCGACCCAGCTCTCGCGGTAGGGCTGTTGTGACATGGGCGGTTCCTTGCTGGGGTGCGGGTGTGGTCAGTTCAGGTTCGGGTCGTCCGGGTAGGCCGAGACGAGCTTGAGGTTGCCGGTCTGGCGGGCCAGCACCTGCGACCACAGGAGCTCCGGGCGCTCAGAGAACGCGTCGCGGGACTCGCTCTCGACGACGTACCAGTCCCCCCGGGTGATCTCGTTCTCGAGCTGCCCGCCGGACCAACCGGCATACCCGGCGAAGATCCGCATGCCCGCGACCTCGGGTGCGACGAGGTTGGGCGGCGCGTCGAGATCGACCAGACCCAGTCCGCCGAAGAGCTGCTTGACCCCCATCGGCTCTCTGTCGTCGCCGGGCACGGTGACCAGGCCGATCGCGGAGTTCAGCTCGACCGGACCACCCTGGAACATGGTCTGCGGCTGCGTCGCCACCGACTTCCAGCCCGGGAGGACCGCGTCGATGTCGGCGTCGAGCGGTCGGTTGAGAATCACGCCCTGAGCGCCGCCCGTGTCGTGGTGGAGCAGCAGGATGACAGTGCGGTGGAAGGTGTCCTCCTCGATCTGGGTCGAGGCCACGAGAAGCCGGCCCGCGAAGAACGTGGGGTCGGCGCTCACCTGCGCATTGTCCCACCCGGCCCCCGGTGGTGGCCAAAGGACCATTGCGGGCGCGTCGGCTGAGGGCTGGTATGGGCCGAGCCGGCCTCGTGACGGTACGTGAAAGGTCCGACCCCCCAGGAGGGGTCGGACCTTTCACCGTGCGGTCGTACCGGATCGCCGTCAGCGGTCGGTGCGCTCCCAGCGCTCGATGCGGGGGGTGCGAGCGCTGCGCTCGCCCCGATCGGACCGGTCGGAGCGGCCGGCCCTGTCGGACCGGTCGGAACCGCCGTGGTGCGGACGGAACCCGCCACGGGCCCCGCCGCGAGGACCCCGTGAGCCGCCGGGGCCGCGGTGGCTCTTCGGACCCTCGAGCAGCCGACGGAAGGTGTCCTCCGGGACCGGCACCCCTGAGGGAGTCCGGCCACCAGCGGCCTCGATGACGGCGTCACCGGGAACGGCCCGAGTCGGGACCGCATCGACACCGGCCTCACGCAGCTGGCGCTCCATGGTCTTGCGCTGGTGCGGCAACGCGAGGGTGACGACGGTCCCGTCCTCACCGGCGCGAGCGGTGCGTCCGGCGCGGTGCAGGTAGTCCTTGTGGTCGGCGGGTGGGTCTACCTGCATGACCACGGAGACGTCGTCGACGTGGATGCCGCGAGCCGCGACGTCCGTGGCGACGAGCACCGGCAGTGTGCCGTCGCGGAACGCCCCCAGCACCCGGTTGCGGGCACCCTGGGCGAGCCCGCCGTGCAGCGCGGCGGCGAGCACCCCTTGCTCTCGCAGCTGGAGGGCGATGCGGTCGGCGCCGAGCTTCGTGCGCACGAACACCAGGGTGCGTCCGGGGCGGTTGGCGACCTCGGCGGTGATGACCTTCTTGTGGTTCGGCTCGACCAGCAGGACGTGGTGCGCCATGGTCGTGACCGATGCCTTGGCGTCGTCGGTCGAGTGCGTCACCGCGTCGGTGAGGTAGCTCGCCACCAGGCCGTCGACGCCTCGGTCGAGGGTGGCCGAGAACAGCAGTCGCTGCCCGCCGGCCGGCAGGCCGTCGAGGATCGCGGAGATCTCGGGTAGGAACCCCATCTCGGCCATGTGGTCGGCCTCGTCGAGGATCGCCACGCGGATGTCGCGCAGCTCGACGGCCCCACGCTCGATGAGGTCGTTGAGGCGACCCGGCGTCGCGATGAGGAGGTCGACGCCCCGGTTCAGGGCGGCGATCTGCGTCGTGTAGCTGAGGCCGCCGGCGACGAGCTTGTGCTTCAGGCCCATGACGTGGACCAGCGGCTCGAGGGCGTCCGAGACCTGCATGGCCAGCTCACGGGTGGGAACCAGGACGAGTGCGCGGGGACGGCGGGGCGCCGAGGTGGGCGCCTCGTCGGCCAACCGGGCCAGCGTCGGCAGCCCGAAGGCGAGCGTCTTGCCCGAACCGGTCTGGCCTCGACCGAGGACGTCGCGGCCGGCGAGCGCGTCGGGGATCGTCGCGCTCTGGATGGGGAACGGCGTGGTGATGCCGTCCCGCGCGAGCCGCTCGACGAGCCGCGCGGGCAGGCCCAGGGCGGTGAAGCCGTTGTCGGCGTCGACGACCACGGGGCCGTCGCTCACGGACTTGCGGGCCGACGTGGTCCAGGTGTCCGCCTCGAGGCGCTCGGCCTCGGGGTCGATCCCGAACCCGCCACGAGCGGGGCGCTCGTCACGAGAGCTACCCCGGTATGCGTGGGAGCGGTCCGCGTGCTCGCGGTGGTCGCGGCCGGCGACCGGACGGTCTGCCCGGTCACCGCGCGGCGTCCACTCCCGGCGCTCGGGGCGGTCTGAACGGGGGGCACGGTCGTCACGGACCGGGCGGTCGTTACGCGGCGTCCACTCCCGGCGCTCGGGACGGTCACCCCGGTCCGAACGGGGGGCACGGTCGTCCCGGACCGGACGATCGTTACGCGGCGTCCACTCCCGGCGCTCGGGACGCTCGGACCGCTCGAAACGGTCCGTCCGGGGAGCACGGTCGTCCCGGACCGGACGGTCCTCGCGTCCGCGGGAGGGTGCGGCGGCATACCCGGCGGGCCGAGCATTGCGCGGGGGGCGGGTGCTGTCGAACGGGCGTTGCGCGCGCGGCTCTTGGCCGCGGTGCGCCTTCTTGCTGGGTTTGGCGGCCTTCTGGGCCTTCTGGGCTGCGGTCCAGCGGGCCTTCTTGGGCGCGCCGGATGCCGTGGTGTTAGGCATGACAGATCACTTCTCTCAAACAGGTGGGACTCGAGTCAGACACGTCTCGAGCCACCTGGCGAAGGCGACCGTGCAAGACGAGCCTCAGGCGCATCAACACTGCTGGCGCCCGCGTGGACCAGACCGGGCAGGCTGCCCGCCGATCGCTGGGCCCGCTCCGCGTAGGGATGCCGATGGTTCTTGGCTGGCGCAGCCCTGCGCCTCGGAGTCGAGCAACGTCACTCTACCAGCGAGGCACGGATGCTCCGACCGGTAACCTGCCCGACATGAGCAAGCATGGTCACACGCGACGCCGCCTCGTGCAGGTGTCGGCTTCCGGTCGGGCGAGCGCCACGCCTGACGTCGTACGCCTGTCGCTCGGCATCCGCAGCGACGGAGACGACGTCTCCTCGGCGCTGCGAGACGTGGGAGAAAAGGTCACATCGATCGGCGAGGCCGTCCGCGGCCACGGGGTCGAGTCCGCGGACATCCGGTCGACCGGCGCCGGCGTCCACCCGCGATATGACCGCGACGGCCAGCGCGTTGTCGGATATCAGGCCCAGCACAGCCTCGCCGTGGTGGTGCGCGCCCTCGACACGGTCGGCGCGGTCGTCGACTCGGTGGCACAGGCGGCGGGCAACTCGCTCTCGGTCGACTCCATCCAGCTCGAGCTGAGCGACTCCACTCGGATGGAACAGGAGGCCCGCGACAATGCGTTCGCGCACGCCCGGTCCAAGGGCGACCTGTATGCGCGCCTTTCCGGGGGGCAGCTCGGCGAGGTCCTGTCGGTCGTCGAGGGCGGCACCGGCGGCGGACCTGCACCGGTGGGGCGGATGGCGATGATGGCCTCGTCCTCGCCCATGCCGGTCGAGGCCGGGGAGACGACCGTCACCGCGTCGGTGACCGTCACCTGGGCGCTGGAGAACTGAAGGCCGCAGCACGACAGATTGCGCCGGATCCCACCGACGCCCACGCCGACGCAGTCCCGACCGGACTGGACTCACGCCTTCTCCGACCGGACTCTGATGTCACCTGATTTTGTCGGCGCCCGGCGTCAGGAACTGATGAACATGTGAGTTCGGTGGCGTCGGGACCCGCTCCGCTGGTGTCGAGCGCTCTGGGCGGGTCCCTATGCCACCGGGAATAGCAGGATCCGGGCCCACCGTTGAGCCCATCATGGCGACAACACAGCTCACCGCGCACACCTTCGAGCAGACCGTGCTCGACAACGACACCGTGTTCGTCGACTTCTGGGCCGACTGGTGTGGTCCGTGCAAGCGGTTCGCGCCCGTCTACGACGAGGTGTCCGAGCAGCACAGCGAGGTCGTCTTCGCCAAGGTCGACACCGAGGCCGAGCAGGCCCTGGCGGCGCAGATCAACATCACCTCGATCCCGACGCTGATGGCCTTCCGTGAGGGCATCCTGGTGTTCCGTCAGGCCGGCGCGCTCCCCAAGGAGCAGTTCGCCCAGCTCGTCGAGAAGGTCGGGAAGCTCGACATGGACGACGTCCGCGCCCAGGTGGCACAGGCCAAAGCCGAGGCGGACAGCCCCAGCGCCTCGGCGGCGCGCCCGGTTTGAGCCAGGCTGACAGCCGCTAGGGTCCGGCGCCTGTCGTCGGCCCCGATGGGTGCATGAAGCTGCTGCTCAACGTCATCTGGGTCGTCTTCGGCGGCTGGCTACTCGCGCTGAGCTACGTCTTCGCCGGCGTGATCGCCTGCATCCTCATCGTCACCATCCCGTTCGGCGTTGCCGCGTTCCGGATGGCCAGCTTCGCTTTGTGGCCGTTCGGTCGCACGATCGTCGAGAAGCCGAACGCCGGGGTAATGTCCACGATCGGCAACGTCCTGTGGATCCTGCTCTTCGGCTGGTGGCTCGCGCTGGAACACCTCGTCACCGGCATCGCCCAGTGCATCACCATCGTCGGCATCCCGCTGGGCCTGGCGAACTTCAAGCTGGTCCCGGTCTCGCTCGTCCCGATCGGCAAGGACATCGTGCCGACCTCGTCCGTGCGAGCCGGCGCCTCGACCGTTGCCCGGTTCGACCGTTGCCCGGTTCGGCTGAGCCGGTTCGGCTGAGACGGTTCGGCTGAGCCGGCGGGCCGGCGCGAACCCATACGAGCAACGGCCCGACCACCAAAGTGGTCGGGCCGCGCCTGTCTCGAGATGGCTGGAACGCGTGACGTGTCCCTCGCGACGAGCGAGTGGAGGTGGCGGGAATCGAACCCGCGTCCGGTGACATGACACCAGGACTTCTCCGGGCGCAGTGCGCTATGGCATTTCTCGGCCCCGGGGCTCGCGCGCACACGTTCCCCGACAGGCCCAGTTGAGTAAAAGTCCCGCGCAGCCCCCCAACATGACTGCGCAGCAAGTTCTCTAGCTGACGCCAGACACTGAGTCGAGAACTACCTCAGGCTGACGGACTTCGGAGCTCGCTCAGGCGGCGAGGGCGAAGTCGGTGCGCTTGGAGTTGGCACCTATTGGTTTGCACGGGTCGTTAACGAGATAACCGTGCATCCTCGGCCCGCTTCTCCTGGTGAGACGATCACCGTCGAAACCGATCACCCCCATGGTTCGCGGGGTGTCCACGTCACGCTGTCCAGTTGTCAAGAACCTCAAGTATGCCGTTCAACGCCGCCCCCTCCAACTCGATTCCCGCGCCCGTGGGGCAGGATCGGGGGATGGAGCGCATCGCACGTCAGCCGGCGGCCCCGGGCCAGGAGTCGGTCTGGGACTACCCGCGTCCTCCGGCGGTCGACCCCAGCGGCGAAGTCGTCGAGGTCGTGTTCGGTGGCGCGACTGTTGCGCAGACCACGAGCTCACTGCGTGTTCTCGAGACGAGCCACCCGCCGACCTACTACCTGCCCCTCGCCGCGTTCGAGCCCGGTACCTTGGTGCCGGTGACCGGGACGACGTTCTGCGAGTTCAAGGGCGCTGCGTCCTACTTCGATCTCGTCCACGACGGGGTGACCGCCCCGCGCGCCGCGTGGACCTACCGGCACCCCTCCCCCGGGTACGAGCAGCTCGTCGACCACGTCGCGGTGATGCCCGGTGCTGTCGACGCGTGCCGCGTGGCGGGCGAGCTGGTCCAACCGCAGGAGGGCGGCTTCTATGGCGGTTGGATCACCTCTCGTGTCGTCGGTCCGTTCAAGGGTGCCCCGGGCACCCGGGGCTGGTGACGCTCTCGTGAGCAGCAGGGCGGGCAGCCAGGCATACCGGGAGTGGCATCTGGTCCGACGTCCCCAGGGTGAGCCCGTCAGCGACGACTTCGAGCTCGTCGGCGTGCGGCTGCCGGGACTCGACGACGGCGAGGTCCTGGTACGCAACACCTTCCTTTCGGTGGACCCTTATATGCGGGGCCGGATGAACGATGTGAAGTCCTATATCGCGCCGTTCCAGCTCGGCGCCCCGATGGACGGCGGGGCCGTCGGCGTGGTGGAGCGGGTGAGCGGCGACGCCGTGGACTCGACCGACCGCCGGCTCCGCGAGGGTGACCTCGTGCTTCACAACGCCGGGTGGCGCACGCACGCCGTGCTGCCGGGGCGCGCCACTCGTGTGATCGACACCTCTCTCGCTCCCGCCAACGCCTGGCTCGGAGTCCTCGGTATGCCTGGCCTCACCGCCTATGCCGGCCTGCTGCGAGTCGGTGAGTTCCGTTCCGGCGACAGGGTATTCGTGTCAGCTGCTGCTGGAGCGGTGGGTTCGGTGGTCGGACAGCTGGCCCGCATCAAGGGTGCGTCGCTCGTGGTGGGAAGCGCCGGAGGACCGGACAAGGTGAGCTGGCTGGTGGACGAGGCCGGCTTCGACGTCGCCGTCGACTACAAAGCCGAACCCATCGCTTCCGGGCTGCTCAGAGCGGCGCCGGACGGGATCGACGTCTACTTCGACAACGTCGGCGGCGACCATCTCGAGGCGGCCATCGGCAGTATGCGTCGCGGCGGCCACGTCGCCGTCTGCGGGATGATCTCCAGCTACAACGACACCGAACCGCCTCCCGGTCCGCGCAACCTCGGCATGCTCATCGGCAAACGACTCACGATCCGCGGCTTCCTCGTCAACGACCACGCCGACCTGCGGCCGCAGTTCGAGCAGGAGGTCGGCACGTGGGTCCGAGACGGCCGGATGGTCTTCCGCGAGACCGTAGTCGAGGGGATGGAACAAACGGTGGATGCCCTCCAGTCACTGCTGTCGGGTGGCAACACCGGGAAGATGCTCGTCCGCCTCTGAGCGGTGCCGACCGGCTGCGACCGCCGTGACGACGACCCCGAAGGCCAGTACGGCCGCCCCGGCGCTCAGCCAACCAAAGCCTGCGGTCCCGACGACCACGCCGGCAACGGCCCCACCGGCGGCTGCCGTGAAGAGGGTCGTCATGTCGACGAAGCCCTGGATCTGGGGCCGCTGCCGGTCCGGCGCCGAGGCGGTGAGCAGCGTCGAGGAAGCGACCGTACCGAGGGACCAGCCGAGACCGAGCAAGAAGAGCCCGAGGCCGAGCCCGAAGCTGGCGCCCGGGCTCGACGCGCCGGCAAGGACCAACGCGACCAGGAGCACCAGACCGCCCGCCCCCATCACCGGGGGGCTTCCCCACCGGTCGACAGCCAACCCCACGAAGGGCGAGAAGGCATACATGCCGAGGATGTGAGTGCTGATCACGAGCCCGATGAGCTGCAGGCTGGCTCCGCCGTGGTCCATGTGGATCGGCGTCATGACCATCACCGAGACCATGACCGCGTGGGTCAACGCCATCCCGATCGCCGCCGCCAGTACCAGTGGCGTACGGCGGATGACGGAGAACGTCCGCTCCGCATCGACGGGGAAGGCGGAGGCGTCACGACCGGAGGCGTCACGATCGGAGGCGTTCTCGGTCCCGCGCCCCAAGGCGGGCCCGGCGCTCCTGGCCAGCAGCAGCGGGTCCGGGCGAAGGCGTACAAGCATGATCGCCGCAGTGGCGAGCAGCGTCACCACGCTGAACACGAACGAACCGGTGATGTCGGGCAGGTGCAGCCACCGCGCGACCGTGGCACCTGGGCCGGTGAGGTTCGGACCGAGGACCGAGCCGATCGTCGTCGCCCAGACCACCGTGCTCAAGGCTCTGCCTCGGTGCTCCGGTCGCGCGAGATCTGTTGCGGCGTAACGAGACTGGTTGTTCGCTGCGGTCACGGCGCCGAGCATCACCGCTCCCGTCAGCATCATCGGGAACGAGCGGGTTGTTCCGGCGACGATGCACGCGACCGCCCCGAGCGCGCCAACGAGATAGCCGAGTCCGAGCCCGGGACGCCGACCGTGACGGACCATGTAGACCGCCAGCACGGCCGACACCACCGCGGCACCGAGCACCTGACCGGTCTGCACGAACCCGGCCAGCTCGTCCGACCCGGAGATGTCCTTTGCGAGCAGGGCGGAGACCGCAATCGCCGAGCTCAGCCCGACCCCACCCATCGCCTGCGTGACCACCAGGGTGCGAACCGTGTGCCGCTGCGCCTCGACGAGGTCGCTCTCGGTCACCGTCACCGGCCCGAGTCTAGGTCGGCGGCGCCGGGAAAACCGCCTCACCCGGTATTGCGCAGGCCGGCCGCGATCCCGTTGATGGTGAGCAGGAGCGCCCGCTGGAGGTCGGCGTCGGGTTCCTCGCCGTCGGGTATGGCACGCACCCGGGCCAGCAAGCTCGACTGGAGCGCGTGCAGCGGCGCGAGGTAGGAGTCGCGCAGCTCGAGGGTCCGGCGCAGCACCGGAGCCGACTCGAGCAGGTGCTGCTGGCCCGTCACCCGCAGCACCTCGGCGACCGTACGCGCGTGCTCCTCGCGGACCCGTTCGAACGGAGCCGCCTCGCCGCCCTCGACCAGGGTGCGCACGTATCGGGCGGCGATGTCGAGGTCGGTCTTTGCCAGGGTCATCTGCACGTTCGACACGAAGGTCCGAAAGAACGGCCACGCCTGGTACATCTCGCCGAGCGCCTCACCGTGACCGGCCTTCCGCGCCGCCGCGAGGCCGCTGCCCACGCCGTACCAGCCGGGCAGGATGATCCTGGACTGCGTCCAGCCGAACACCCAGGGGATGGCGCGCAGGTCGTCGAGACCGCCTGGCCCACCGGGCCGCTTCGCCGGTCGGGAGCCGATGTTCAGCTTGCCGAGCTCGTTCACCGGGGTCGCAGACACGAAGAACGGGACGAGAGCCGGGTCACGCACCAGCTCCCGGTATGCCGACTGCCCGGCCTGCGCGACGAGGTCCATCGTGCGGTCCCACTCGGCGAGCACCTCGGGCGGGAGGTTCGGGCTCCGGTGCAGCACCGATGCCTCGAGCACCGCCGCCAGCGCGCCTTCGATGTTCCAGCGGCCGAGCTCGGGCAGCGTGTACTTGTCGGAGATCACCTCACCCTGCTCGGTGATCTTGATCGGACCGTCGAGGCTGCCGTCCGGCTGCGAGAGGATCGCCTCCGCGGTCGGCCCGCCACCGCGGCCGACGGAGCCGCCGCGGCCGTGAAACAGCCGCAGCACAACGCCGTAGTCGCGGGCGACGTCGCGCAGCGCCCGCTGGGCCCGGTGGATCTGCCACTGCGACGCAGCGATCCCGGCGTCTTTGGAGGAGTCGGAGTAGCCGAGCATGATCTCCTGCACGTCACCGCGCGCGGCGACGATGCGGCGGTAGGAGGGGTCGGCGAGCAGCGCGTCCAGGAGCGGGCCGGCGGCCTCGAGCTCGGCGACGGTCTCGAAGAGCGGCGCGAAGCCGATCCTCGCCACTGCCGGTAAGTCCGCGGAGCCCAAATCGACCAGCCCGGTCTCGCGCGCGAGCACGACGACGGCATACAGGTCGTCGACATCGTGCGTCATCGAGACGATGTAGGTCTCGATGACGCCGGGGCCATAGGTGTCCAGGGCGACGCGAATGGCATCGAAGGTGCCGAGCACCTTGGTCGTCTCCTCGTCGAGCTCGCCGCGCACGGTCCCGATCAGCGGCCGCCGGCTGGTCATCTCCTCACCGAGGTAGGCGATCCGCTGGGCCCGGTCGAGCCGGGCATAGGCGGTGTCGAGGGCGCCGACCCGGTCGACCAGCGCGCCGAGCGCCGCGTGGTGCTTCTCGCTGTGCTCGCGCACGTCCATGGTCGCGAGGCCGAGCCCCATCGCCGTAGCCGAGCGGATCAGCCGCAGGATGGAGCCGTCGGCCGCGAGCACGTCACCGTTCGCGAGCATCGACTCCCGGATCAGCGCGAGGTCGTCGAGCAGCTCTGAGAGCTGCGAGTAGTCGCGGCCCGGCTCGTGCGGTCCGCCCGCGGCGAGCCGGTCACGAGTGCGCTGGAGGCGTACTCGCACGAACGAGAGCTTGAGCCGGTAGGGCTCCTCGGCGTTGAGCCTCCGGACCGTCTCGTAGGTGATGGGAAGTGCCAGCGCGTCCGCCTCGATGCTCGCCTGCAGCTCGTCGCTCACCGCGATGACCCGCGTGGACGGCGACATCTCGGTCAGCAGCTCGACGACCTGCTCGTCGAGGACCCGCAGCCCGACGGCGTGCTGCAGACCGAGGACCTCGAGGGTGACGGCGGGCGTGACGTTGGGGTTGCCGTCGCGGTCACCGCCCGCCCAGGTGCCGAACCGCAGCGGCCGGGCGGTCGGCGGGAGGATGACCCCGATGCCCGCGAGCCGGCGGTCGAGCTCCTGGAGGAGGTCGGGAACCACGGCCGTCGCCAGGGACTGCAGGTAGTAAGTCGCCGTGCGCGCCTCGTCGGCGGGTTCGGGTCGCACGATGCGCAGCTCGTCGGTCTGCCACAGCAGGTCGACGAGCTCGGCGAGTCGGCGGTCGCGCAAGGTGGGGTCGGCAGCGAAGCCGCCGGGGACCTCCTCTGAGGCGTCGATCTGGCGGGCGATCTTGCGCAGGATCCGCAGCACGCTGCGCCGGGTGGCCTCGGTGGGGTGGGCGGTGAACACCGGCCGATACTCGACTCGCTCGAGCACTTGGTCGACCAGCTGGCGCTCGACGGAGCCGTCGTCGATGGCCTCACCGATGCGGCGCACTGCGCCGGCCAGCGGGCCTTCCTCGCCTGCCGTGAGCTCCTTGAAGCGGTGCAGCTGCTCGGTGACGTTGACCAGCTGGAAGTATGCGGTGAACGCGCGGGCGAGGACGACGGCCGTGGCGTCGTCGACGTCGGCGAGCAGGTCGTGCAGGCCTTCGTCCTCGGGTTCACGGGCGAGCGCGCGGACCTGTTCGACCAGGGCCAGCAGATCAGAGCCCTCGTGCCGGGTCAGCGCCTCCCCGAGCAGGCCGCCGAGCTGCCGGACCGAGCTGCGCAGGGCCGCGTGCTGCTGGTCGGAGGAGACGCCGCCACCGAAGCGGGCGACGTCCGCACGATCGGACGGTCTCGTGCTCTCTCGGGTCGTCATAGCCGTCATTCTCACCGGCTCGTGTTGTGGGCGTGTGGCATGGCCGCAGCGTGGACGGGCATGAACAGGGATGGACGAGGCCCTCCGCCTGCGCAACAGCTCCACCATCGAGGACCGTTGCCCGCAGCTACCAGGAGCCGGAGCTCGACCCGCCGATGCCGCCGCCCGAGAAGCCGCCTCCAGAGAACCCGGACCCGCCAGACGAACCCGACGAAGCCGTGGCGGCGAAGGTCCCGCCGGCGCTGGTCGCGAAGCTGCCCGCCCCGTCGGCAATCCCGGTGAAGTTCGGGAACATCGCGCCGTTGTAGATGTACCAGGTCGGCATCAGGAGCGGCTGTCCCGCTGCGGCAGCCGCCTCTGCGACCTTCTGGAACATACCTGCCCAACGGTCGGCGACGCCGAAGACGATGGCGTAGGGGAGGTAGCGGCTGAAGATCGCGGACGCTTCCTCGAACTTGATCTGGTCGGCCTCGGCCGTGACGAGGTACTGCCGGAAGCCGAGCGACTGCGCGAGCACCGCGGACCCGGCCGCCGTCTTGGACGCCATCCGCCTACCGAAGACGAAGAAGATGATGCCACCCACGATCAGGCCCGCACCCAGCACGACCCCCGACGGGACGCCGAGGCCGAAGCCGGCGGTCCGGTCGATCCCGAAGGTGAGCACGCCGAGGGCGAACACCGAGATCAGGCCCGCGCCGACGAGCAGCGAGCCGAGCGTCTGCCAGACCGCCCGCTGCCGCTGCGGCGACTTGCGGAACCAACCGCGCTGAACCACTTCGGTGTACATCTGGGAGACCGCCAGCCGCAGCGTCGTCGCGAACTTGTACTTGAGCTCTGACAACAGCACCTGACCGGACCCGCTGAACAGGCCCGCGAGCACCGTCTCCTCATACGGGCGCAGGTCTCCGGCCGGCGGCTGAAGGGCCGTCAGTCGCCAGTCGGTCCGCGAGAAGGCCGAGTCGGTCTGGACCTCCTCGATCGTCAGATATCCGCGGACGGCCAGGTCCATCACCGTCGCCGAGACGTCGATGGTGTCGGCGGACTCGTCGATGATCGTGCCCACCATCCCGGGCTGGACGCCGGGGGGCGGGTTGAACTGGACGGCGATCTCCGGGCGCCTGCCCCGCACGACAGGGGGCTGCGCGACCGGCGCCGCCGCCGAGTCCGGGGAGCCGGCCGGGCTGGGTGGCCCACCCGGGCTCGGCACGGTGCCGGGAGTCAGACCCGGGGTGACCCCCGCATACCACTCGTCACGTCCTCGGGTGGCGACCAATGTCGCCATGAGCCCAGCCGCCGCCAGCGGGATGACGACGCCGCCAGCGAGGGCGAGCGAGGTCACCACTTTGGCCTGTCCCGCGCCGAGCACGGACCCGCCGATGCGGATGTCGGGCTGGAGGTCGCCGAAACCGGCGAGTGGCAGCTCGTTGGCGATGGTGAGGTCCTGGTTGCCGAGCAGGTTCGTCACGCTGAACGTCGCCGGCGAGCCGGGCGTTGCGCTGTCGCATGGTTCGCCGGGGTCGGTGTTGCCCTTGCTGCAGCGGACCTGGGTGACCCCGCCCGGCCCGTTGACGGTGAGCGTGACCGTGTCCTTGGGGATCGAGTCGCTCTTGAAGACGTTGTAGAAGAACTCCGCGTGGTCGGTGAACGGGTTCATCACGTTGGCCAGGTGGTAGGTGAGGACATAGGTCTGGGTGCCGTCGACGGTCTGCTTGGCGTCGCCGATCTTGACCTGTGTCGACGCTCCGTCGTCGGTGACCTGGGCCTTGGTCGAGGCGCCGGTCGGGCTCTCGACGCTGACGAGGTCGAAGGCGTAGTACCGGTAGGCGTTGTCGCTGCCCGCCGCCTGCTTCTGTGCATCGCTCGCGTCCTGGCGCACCACGATGTTGCGGAAGATGCCGTGATGTGTGCCGGTGCTCGTCCCGAACCGGTAGTCGATCGTCTCGGTCACTGTGGCGCCGCCGTCCTTGTCCAGGATGAACTGGCCGGTGAACGCGGTCATGCTGTCGTATGCGGGGTTTGTGGCTGCCGGCGCCCCGGCGCCCCAGGAACCCACCGCCATGGTAGGTGCGGCAGGCGCAGCCGATGCAGCCGACGCCGGTGCGGCCAGCACCAGGGCGAGCACCGGCATACCGATCAGGGACAGCAGGAGAATCGACGCGGCGATGAGCGGGCGCACTCTCATCGGTGCTCCCGCGTAGTCATCGCGCGGTCTGCCTCGCGCTTGTCCTGCCGCTCGCGCAACGAGTTGCGCTTGTCGTACTCTCGCTTGCCGGTGGCCAGCGCGATCTCGACCTTGGCCCGTCCGTCCTTGAAGTAGACGGCGAGCGGCACGATCGTGCGGCCCTTCTCGCGGACCTTGGAGCTGATCTTGTCCAGCTCGTCGCGGTGCAGCAGCAGCTTGCGGCGCCGGCGCGGGGCGTGGTTGGTCCAGGTCCCCTGCACGTACTGCGGGATGTGCACCCCTTGCAGCCACAGCTCGCCGTCTGTGAATTCGGCGAACCCGTCGACGAGCGAGGCTCGACCCATCCTCAGCGCCTTCACTTCGGTGCCCATGAGCGAGATGCCCGCCTCGTAGGTGTCCTCGATGTGGTAGTCGTGGCGGGCCTTGCGGTTGCTCGCGACCACCGCGCGCCCGCGCTCCTTCGTCGCCATCGTCCTGCCCTCCCGCATCTCTGACCGGATGTCTGACCGGATGTCTGACCGCCATGTCCGCGACCCGGATGTCCCGGTGCCCGACGGCAACGCTACCGCCCACCGTGGGACGCCTCGCCCGACATTACGGTTCCCCCGGGGGTTGGTGTCGGGTGGCGTCAGCCCCCTCAGGGCCCGCTCAGAGCCACTTGGTGGGGTTGACGAACTGGCCGTTCTCGAGGGTCTCGAAGTGCAGGTGGCACCCGGTGGAGTACCCGGTCGTGCCGGAGTAGGCGATCAGCTGGCCGCGCTTGACCGGGCCGCTTTGGACAACGAACGAGCTGAGGTGGTTGTAGGTCGAGGCCAGGTCGACGCCGCTGATGATGCCGTGGTCGACGACGATCCGGTTGCCGTCCCCGCCGCCCCAGCCGGCGCTGATCACCGTGCCGTCGGCCGCGGCATACACCGGGGTGCCGCACGGGACCCCGAAGTCGGTCCCGCTGTGCAGCTTCCATACGTGCAGGATCGGGTGGAAGCGCATCCCGAACGGTGAGGTGATCGGACCGTTGGCCGGATGGCTGAGAAAACCGGTGCCACCGGTGACCGCGACGTAGGTCTGGCCGGCCGCGACCGTCGCTGCTCGCTTGGCAGCCTCGGCGGCCACGGCCGCCTTGGCCTGGGCTTCGAGCATGCCCTGGAGCTGCGCCTGCTCGACCTCGGCCTGCTGGAGCTGTCGCTCCTCGCCGGCCCGGGCCGCGTCGACCTGCGCGGCGTACTGGGCCTGCTGGGCCTGCATGGCGTCGAGCTGGGCCTTGGCGGCCGTAGCGGACCTGCGGGCGGTCTGAGCCTGGCCGAGCGAGGTCTCGGCCTCCTGCTTCAGACGGGCTACCTCGGACTGGACGGAGGTGAGATAGGCCTGCTGCGCCGTGGCGTCAGCCCGGGCGTTCTGCAGCTCCTTGAGCGCGTCGTCGGCCATCGAGGTGACCTGGTCGGCGAGGACGACGCGGTCGGCGAAGTCCTGCGGGCTGGTCGCACCGAGAGCGACCGACATCTGCGAGGCACCGCCGCCGCCCTGGAATACGTCGGCGGCGAACTGGTCGAGCAAGCTCTGGGTCTGCGCGACCTTCGAGTCGTTGCTCGCGACCGTCTCGGTGGCGCGCTGCTGGTCGGCCTTGGCGACGGCGAGTTGAGCAGCGACCGCATCGTTGTGCTGGTCCGCGGTCTGCTCGGCGGCCTGGGCCTGCGCAAGAGCAGCCTGTGCGGCGGGAAGCTTCGACTGCGTGTCCTGCAGGGCCAGGTAGGCAGTGGCCAGGGCGGTGGACGTCTCGTCGAGGGAGGCCTTGAGGTCCTGCACCTGCTGGTCGACGCGGGCCTTGTCACCACCGGTGTCGGCGCGCGAGAGGGTCGATCCGGCGACACCCGACACCACGATCGCACCGGCGCAGAACACCGCTGCCCACCGCTTCGTGTGTCTCACGTTCGGGTCCCTTCCCGGTTGGGCTCGTCGGTTGTTCGTCACCGAGGTCGACATGGATGGCTCGGCCTCGGGCTAGACCCGAAGGTAACGCCTCAACGTGAAGCCGGACGTGAGAACCGCGAGGCCCACGACACCAGCGACCACCCACGGGGCGATCGCCACCACGTCGGGAACGCCGATGAAGGCCGTGTCGAGTAGGGCGTTGCTGAGATAGCCGGAGATGCCGTAGCGCACCGTGGCCCACAGCAGGCCCATCGCGATCGCGGCCCCGACGACGGCGGACAGCACGGTCTCCATGATGAACGGCATCTGGATCGTGAAGTTCGAGGCGCCCACCAACCGCATGATGCCGGTCTCGCGTCGCCTGCTGAAGGCTGTCTGGCGGATCGTCGTCGCCATGAGCAGTGTCGAGCACAGCACCATGAGCACGGCCAGCGCGATTGCCGACCAGGACACGACGTTCATGAACGTGAAGAACTTGTCGAGCAGCTGCTTCTGGTCCTGCACCTTGCCGACGCCCGGGGCACCCTGGAACGAGCTGGCGATGACGTCGTACTTGCTCGCATCGGTCAGGCTCACCCGGAACGAGTCGGCGAAGGCCCGTTCGGTCGCCTGGTCACCCAACGGCGAGTTCGCGAACTGCTGCTTGAAGCGGTCGTAGGCCTGGGCCTGGGTCTCGTAGAAGACCTCCTTGACCGGTGGCTTCATCTGCTCGAGCTGGGCCTTGACCTGGTCGCGCTGCGCCTCGGTGGTCGCGGCGCCGGCGCAGTTCGGGTAGAGCGACTTGTCCACGCACAAGAAGATGGAGACCTGGACGCGGTCGTACCAGTAGTCCTTCATCGTGTCGACCTGCCGCTGGGCGAGCAGGCCCAGTCCGAGCAGGTACATCGAGATCATCGTCACGAGGACGACCGAGACCACCATCGAGACGTTGCGGCGCAGCCCGTTGCCGATCTCGCCGAACAGGAAGGTCAGCCGCATCAGGTCACCGCCCGCCCTTGGAACGGCGCAGCCTCAGCCGGCTGGTGTGCTGCTCCTGTTGGCTGTGCTGGCGGGCTTCACGGGGTTCACGGGTGGCGCCGACACGCACGAGTCCGGGGTCTGTCGCCTCGTCCTCGCCGCCACCGGCCGCGTCCGCACCGGCCGCGTCCGCGGCGTCGGCGGCGTCGGCGGCGTTCTCCGGGCTGACCGGGAGATGGCCACCGGTGTCCCAGTCCGGCATGAGAATCGCGCCGGTGTTGTACTCCCCCGCCGAGTCATCGCGGATGACGTGGCCCTGGTTGAGCTCGACGACCCGCTTGCGGTTCGCGTTGACGATGTGCAGGTCGTGGGTCGCCATGACGATGGTCGTCCCGGTGCGGTTGATCCGGTCCAGCAGGGCGACGATCTCGAGGCTGATCCCGGGGTCGAGGTTGCCGGTGGGCTCGTCGGCGAGCAGGATCTTCGGCTTGTTGACGATGGCCCGGGCGATCGCCACCCGCTGTTGCTCACCGCCGGACAGCTCGTGCGGCAGGCGCTTCTCTTTGCCCTCGAGCCCGACGGTCCGCAGCGTCTCCGGGACGGTCTGGCGGATGATCGAGCGCGACTTGCCGATCACCTGCAGGGCGAAGGCGACGTTCTGGTAGACGGTCTTGGTCGGCAGCAGCCGGAAGTCCTGGAACACGGTGCCGATCTCGCGGCGCAGCGCGGGCACCTTGCGATCGGCGAGGCGCGAGACGTCCCGACCGGCCACGAGGACGCGGCCGTGGGTGGCGACCTCCTCCTTGAGGGCCAGCCGCAGCAGGGTCGACTTGCCGGAACCGGACTGCCCGACGATGAAGACGAACTCGCCGCGGGCGACCTCGAGCGAGACGCCGTCGATCGCCGGACGCGTGGTCCTGGGGTAGGTCTTGGTGACACTGTCGTACAGGATCATGACTGGTGGCCTTCGGCTCTCGGTGGGGAGCTCTGCATCCGGTGCGGCTGACGACAGACCCCTCGGGGCGGTCGCGCCTTCGAGAGTACGGCGCGTCCCCATGAAACGGGTGTTAAGGGAGTGAAACCGGCGTGGCGGCGTGACGCTCGCTGTGCACGACCTGGCACGACACCCGAGGAGCCGGTATGCCGCACGCTGACTTCAGGGTGCGGCGCCCGGTCCCGTTCTGTCCACGAATTAGACAGATCCGTGCGAAGAAGACCGGGAAGAAGACTGGGAGACCAGCAGCTCGGGCGGGATGACCGGCTCGGCGCTCGTCACCGGCATCCGACGAGCCAACCACCAGCCGCGCAGGTCGAAGGGCTGCTGGGGCTGGTCGGGGTCGCGCTCGAGGTTGCGGTCGTTGGTGAAGGCCATCCAGGCGAGCACGACCCCGGCCGTGACACCGAGCGCCAGGGTGCCGTTGCGCAACGACGCGTCGATGGTGCAGTAGACGACCAGCCCCGCGGTCACCCAGACCATGACCCGGCGAGGGGTGAAGCGGGCGCCCTCGGTCATCGCGAGGAACAGTCCTCCCCACAGGATGTACCAGGGGTGCACGACCGAGTTGGTGATGACGATGATGCCGGTCACCCAGGCGAGCGCCCGAACCGGGGCCACCGGCCCGAGCCGCCAGGCGACTCTCGCCGCGAGGACCAGCCCGATGACCAACCCGACCCGCTGGGCGATGGTCACGGTGGTGTCCATGGCGCCCGGGACCTGGAGCCACATGAGGAGCTTTTCCAGGACCACCCCGACCGCAGTGGGCGGGGACAGCGCCGAGCGCAGCGTGGACGGGACGCCGAGGGCGCCGATCCAGCCGAACCCGAGTCCGCAGATGGCGGTGATGAGGACGAAGACCGCAAAACACGCGCTGCCGAGCCGGAAGAGCGAGCTCATGACCTGCCGCAGGGAGGGAACGCTGCCGTGCAGGCGGCGTGCCTCGAGGGCGGCCACCGCGAGGATGGCGAGGAACCCCGGCGCCTTGATCGCCCCAGCGGCCGCCACGACCAGAACGGCCAGCCAGATCCGCTTCTGCAGGGCCAGCCAGACACCCAGGACCATCAGGCCGAGCATGAGCGCGTCGTTGTGCGCGCCGCCGACGAGGTGCAGGACGAGCAGTGGGTTGAGGACGGCCAGCCAGGTCGTCATCTGGCTGTCGTAACCCAGCTGCCGGGCGATCTTCGGCAGGAGCACCGCGATGAGGACGACCCCGAGGATGGCCGGAGCGCGCATGGCGACGGCCGCGGCATAGGCGTGGTCGGTCCCGAAGATGTCGACGATGCCGTGCTGGATCTGCAGCACCAGCGGCCCGTAAGGCGCGGGGGTGTAGAGCCACATCGGGTCGACGTTCTGGGAGTACTGCTCGGCGACGCCGGCCGGGCCGTAGCGGTAGGGGTCGAGCCCGATGGTGACGAGTCGACCCTGGCCGGCATAGCTGTAGGCGTCGCGGCTGAACAGGGGCGGCGCCAGCAGCAGAGGCAGGGACCACAGCCACAGGATGTGTCGGCTGACCTTGGGCCGACCCGCTCGGGGACGCAGCCGCAGCCAGGCCTCGAGCAGCAACAGCACGCCGATCACGAGGGTGGCGGTCGCCACGACCATGCCGGCGGGCGTCTGCAGCGCGCCCAGCACGGGGACGTTCATGAACGGGTTGACGTCAGGCAGGAACGCCGGCGTGAAGCTCCCGGCGAAGATCAGCGCGGCACCGAGGGTGCCGCGGCGCACGGCGGGGATCCGCCAGGCCTTCGACACGCCGGCGAGCTCGCGCATCATGGCGAGGAAGAGCGGAGGGATGGCGGTTTCCCGCATCACCCGCTGGTCCACCGTCATACGTCTCCGTCCCCGGTCACCGTGACCGCCCGGCGGTGGCCGCGAGGAGGTCATCATCAAACGGCGCCGAGGACCTCGTGGTCCCACGACGCTAGCCCTCACAGAGTAGCGCCTGGACTGTCACACAATCTTCATGAAACGCGGCTGGACAGGTCGCGATACGGCAACAACCGGGCCGGAGTGGCCGATCTCACACCAGCCGGGTGGCGCCGACCCCTGCCAGAGGGGTTCCTAGGCCTCTTTCTCGCCGGTCCGGCGCCACCGGATCCCGGACTCGATGAAGCCGTCGATGTCGCCGTCGAAGACCCCCGAGGTGTTGCCGACCTCGTGCTCGGTGCGCAGGTCCTTGACCATCTGGTAAGGGTGCAGGACGTAGGACCGCATCTGGTCGCCCCAGCTCGCCTTGATGTCGCCGGCCATCTCCTTCTTGGCGGCGTCCTCCTCGGCCTTGCGGACGAGCATCAGCCGGGACTGCAGGACGCGCAGGGCGGCGGCGCGGTTCTGGATCTGCGACTTCTCGTTCTGCATCGACACGACGATGCCGGTCGGGATGTGCGTCATCCGGACGGCCGAGTCCGTGGTGTTGACTGACTGTCCGCCGGGCCCGCTGGAGCGGAAGACGTCGACCTTGATCTCGTTCTCGGGGATCTCGATGGAGTCGGTGCTCTCGATGAGCGGGATCACCTCGACGGCCGCGAAGGACGTCTGCCGACGGCCCTGGTTGTCGAACGGGCTGATCCGGACCAGCCGATGCGTCCCGGCCTCGACCGTGAGGTGCCCGAACGCATACGGGGCCTTGACCTCGAACGTCGCCGACTTCAGGCCCGCCTCCTCGGCGTAGGAGGTGTCCAGGACCGTCGTGGGGTAGTGGTGGCGTTCGGCCCAGCGCAGGTACATCCGCATGAGCATCTCGGCGAAGTCGGCGGCGTCCACGCCCCCGGCTCCGGACCTGATGGTGACGACGGCCTCGCGCTCGTCGTACTCCCCGGAGAGCAGGGTGCGGACCTCGAGCTCGCCGACGTCCTTGGTCAAGGTGGCCAGCTCGCGCTCCGCCTCGGCCATGGTCTCGGCGTCGCCGCCGTCCTCGGTGCCCATCTCGACGAGGGTCTCGAGATCGTCGATCCGGCTGTCGATGCTCGTGACCCGCTCGAGCTCGGAGTTCGCCCGGGACAGCGCCGAGGTGACCTGCTGCGCCTTGTCCTGGTCGTCCCACAGGTTCGGAGCGGACGCCTGGCTCTCCAGGTCGACGATCTGCGCGCGGACCGAGTCAAGGTCGGTCACGTCGCGGACCGAGTCCATCGTCGCGCGCAGGGCCTTGATCTCTTCTTGGAAGTCCACAGCCACGATGTTCCAGCCTACTTCAGCGGCCCGGTCCGCCCGACCGTGAAAGTTCCATCCCCCTCTGGGGGGTCGAATTCTTCACACTGGCCGGGCCCTGTGGATGGCGACCGGCCGGGTCGGCGAGGCGTTGCCAGAGTGGGTGGATGTGGACCTCACCGAGCCGGCTGCTGTCGGCCCGGGTTGCCGGCCAGTTCGGGCTCGTGACGCGGGCGCAGCTGATCGGCGCCGGAGTGTCCCCCAAAACCCTCGAGTGCCAATTGCGGGCCGGGCGCTGGGTGAGGGTCCACCGGGACGTCTACCTCACGACGCCGGGGCGGCGCGACTGGTCCGTTCGGGCTACCGCGGCCTTACTGGTCGCCGGGGACGGAGCGGCCTTGTCCCGAGCCAGCGCCGGGTATGCGTGGGGCCTGGTCCGCGCCGAACCGCACCTCGTGGAGGTCGTGGTCCCGTCGAGCCGCATCGTCCACAACCGACCCGGGATCGCGGTCACCCGGAGCCGGTACGCAGTCGAACGGGTCGACCCACACGCGTGGCCACATCGGGTCCAGGCGGCCCACACCGTCTTCGACCTGGCTGTCGGTCACCCCGTCGACAGGGCGATCGCCCTGGCGGCCACAGCGATCGACCTCCGTCTGGCATCCTCCGCCGAGCTCGCCGCGGCCCTTGCGGCCAGGGCGCGGCAGGCATACCGGGCCGTCCTGTTGGAAGCGCTCGGCGATGTGGCGACAGGTTCGGAGAGCGCTGCCGAGGTGCGCTACGTCCGCGACGTCGAACGGGCCCACGGCCTTCCGAAGAGTCGGCGGCAGGTGCGGTTCGGGCGCAATGGACGGCGCGACGCGGAGTACGAGGGGTTCGGCGTCGTGGTCGAGATCGACGGCCGCCTCGGGCATGCGGCGTGGACGGACCAGCAGCGCGACGGGCGTCGCGACCGGACGGCCGCCGTCACCGGACGGGTCACGCTGCGCTGTTACTGGACCGACCTCGTACCGAGCCCCTGCGAGCTGGCCGTCGAGGTCGGCGCCGTGCTGCGACAACGCGGCTGGCGGGATTGGTTGAGACCGTGCGGCGTTCGGTGAGCGGTTCGAAGGGTGGCCGGGGTGACGTCAGGTACGGTGCCGTGAAAGTTCCGACCCCTCATGGGGGGTCGAACCTTTCACGGCGCGGCTGCTGAAGCCGGACTTGACCAGCCGGGACTGCACCAGCCCGAACACGGACGTGTAGTGCGCGGGAAACGCCCGCTGCAACACATCCGGTATGCGTGCGCTCGCCGCGATGAGCAGCCGGGGCCGGCGCCGGCGCACCGCTTCGAGGATGACGGTCGCCGCCCGGTCGGCGGGATAGGTGAGGAACCGGTCAGCGAACGCCCTGCCCCGCTCGGCGTCCTGCTCGTCCAGGCCGCCCGCTGCCCGCGAGGTGCGCGCGATCGCCGTCGCGATCCCACCGGGATGCACGGTGGTGACACCGACCCCGTGGGGCGCCAGCTCCGAGCGCATCGACTCGCTCCAGCCCCGGAGGGCGAACTTGCTCGAGCAGTACGCCGTCTGCCCGGGCGGTGCGATCAGGCCGAACACGCTCGAGGTGTTCACCAGATGGGCGCCTGGCGTGACCAGCAACGCCGGCAGCAGGTGGTGGGTCAGGGCAACCGGCGCCCGGAAGTTGATCGCCATCACCCAGTCGAGCTCCTCCAGCGTCATCTGCTCGAACAGCCCCCCGAGTGCGACTCCCGCGTTGTTGACCAGCAGGTCGACCTGCGGGTGCGCCGCCCGGATCCGGACTGCGACCTCACGGAGTGCGTCCGCGTCACCGAGGTCGACCGTATGCGTCTCGACCGCCCGCTCGGGGTGGGCGGCCGTGATCTCGGCGGCGATCTCGGTGAGCCGGTCGCCGGTGCGGTCGAGCAGGACGAGGTCACTGCCCCGATCCGCGAGCTGGCGGGCAAGCTGCTCCCCCATCCCGCTGGCGGCGCCGGTGACGACCGAGGTGGCACCGGCAAATACAAAGGCGGGCAGGCGACTCATGAGGACTAGTTTCCCGTCATGGCGAGCGAAGCGACAGCGGAGCGGGTGACCGAGACCTCGGCCGCAGGCATACCGGCGCTGGCGTGGCGGCCAGTGGGGTCAGCGATGGTGGCGCTCGCGGTCGTCCTCACCGTGACGAGCGGGGGCTACGGGTACCACCGCGACGAGCTCTACTTCCGGATGCTGCCGCCGGCGTGGGGTGATGTCGACCAGCCGCCCTTCGCACCGGCGGTCGTCCGCCTGATGTCGACCCTGGTCTCCGATGAGGTCTGGGCGATACGCGTCCCGGCAACTCTTGCCGCCGTCGCTGCCGTGCTGCTCGTCGCGCTCCTCGTGCGCGAGCTGGGCGGGGGCGCGCTCGCGCAGGGGCTGGGGGCCTGGGGCTACGGGTTCGCCGCGTTCCCCCTGGTGTTCGGCCACGTCATGCTGACCACCGGCACCGACCTGGTCGCCTGGCTGGCGGCGACCCTGTTCGTCGTACGTGCCGTCCACCGCGAGAACCCGCGCTGGTGGCTGGCCGCAGGTCTCGTGGTCGGGCTCGCGACCTACAACAAGCTGCTCATCGCGATGCTCGTCGTCGCTCTCGCCGTCGGTCTGGTGGCGGTCGGTCCGCGCCGGCAGCCGTGGCGGTGGGTTGCCGCAGCGATGGCCGTGGCCGCGGTCCTGGCCTTCCCCGCGTTCGTCTACCAGGCGACGCATTCCTGGCCACAGCTCTCGATGGGCAGTGCGCTCACCGCGAAGAACGGTCCGGCGAACCGGGTCCAGATGTGGCCGACCTTGCTTCTGCTGCTCGGACCTGTCCTCGTCCCCGTCTGGGTCGCCGGCTGGGTGGCCCTACTCCGGCGGCCCGACTGGCGCTCTGTCCGTTTCCTCGGGGTCGCGTTCCCGGCGCTGCTGGCTTTGTCGTTCCTGTCTGCCGGGCAGGTCTACTACCCGCTCGGCCTGCTCGCGGTCCTGTATGCCGCGGGGTGCGTCCCGGTCGCCGCCTGGCTGTCGCGCCCGTGGCGACGCAGGGTCGTCACTGCACTCGTGGTGGTCAACTGCTGTGTCGCAGCAGTGATTGCGCTCCCCCTCGTGCCGGTGTCGGCGCTCGGCAGGACGCCGGTGCCCGGGATCAACCAGGTGGCTCGCGACCAGGTCGGCTGGCCGGCCTACGTGGCCCAGGTCGCCGCTGTCCGCGACAGCCTGCCGCCCGGCGAACGGGACGGCCTCGTCGTGATCACGGACAACTACGGCGAGGCGGGGGCGATCGCGCGGTACGGACCGCCTCTCGGGATGCCTACGCCGCTGAGCGGCCAGAACGAGCTGTGGTTCGTCGCACGGCCGCCGGCGACGCGGGCCGTGGCGATTGTGGTCGGCCGGGGCGCCGGGACCATCGCTGGGCGCAACGCCACCTGCACGGTGGCCGCCCGACTGGACAACGGGGTCGGCGTCTCGAACGAGGAGCAGCGCCAGCCAGTCTCCGTATGCCGTGCGGCGCGGCTGCCCTGGGACCAGGTGTGGCCGCAGTTCGCCCACCTCGACTGAGACGGCGATGTGTCCGTGCCGAGCTCAGCAGCGTCCCGGGCCTGTCGTCCCCAGCCCCTAGGGTCGGCTCCATGTTCGGGTCGCAGGCACTGGACACCGCCGTCGGGCTGGTCCTCATGCTGTTCATCCTCGCCACGGCGGCCTCCAGCCTGCTCGAGACCGCCAACCGGTTGACCCGCAAGCGCGCGAAGGACCTCGAACGGGCCCTCGGTGAGCTTCTCGGCGGCAATCGCAACAACGGAGCCGACGCGGCGGCCGCACTCGCGAGCCTGCGGCACACCTCGGTGTATGCCGCGGCCACCACCGCCGCGGGAGGCGCGCCACCGGCATACCTGTCGGCGAAGTCGTTCGCGGATGCCACCCTCGAGCTCACCGCCAAGGCCGGCGAGTCGCCGGACCACGTCGTCCCGCGGTTGCTCGGTGAACGCATCGAGATGCTGCTGCAGGAGGCGGAGAACGATGCCCTCGAGCTGCGGGCTGGCCTCGAGCGATGGTTTGACGAGGCAATGGGCCGGCTGTCCGACGCATACAAGCGGCAGGCGAGCCTGTCGGTCGGGGTGATCGGGTTTCTGCTCGCGGTCGCGACCAACTCCTCCACGCCCGACGTCGTGGCGCGGCTGTGGACGGGTCCGGTGGTTCGTCAGTCGGTGATCTCCGCGGCTCAGAACGTCGGCCAAGGCAAGGACGCCACGGCGCTCGCCGACGTCGCCCGCACCACGGCCGACCTGACCCAGCTGTCGATCCCGGTCGGTTGGGTCGGGTCCGAGATCGGCGGCGTGGGTTGGTGGCTCGGGCACCTGCTGGGCTGGGGCCTGACTGCGGTGCTGGTCACCGTGGGGGCGCCGTTCTGGTTCGACCTGCTGGGGCGGCTCACGACGTTCCGGTCCGGCGGCGCGGGTGGGCAGCCGCCGCGGGCGGACCAGGACCCGGCGGCGGCGACACCGCGCGTGCTCGCCCGCGACTCGAACCCCGCCTTCATCGCCTCGGTCCTGCGGGCGGTCCGCCCTGGTGGCGGCGCTCCTGGGGCTGCCGAGACTCCCGGTGCTCCGGGCAGTCAGGGCAGTCAGGGCAGCCAGGGCAGTCAGGGCAGTCAGGGCATCGCACCGGAGCTGGAGGTCTCGGTGGCCGAGAGCCCGCTGCTGCGCAACATCAAGAAGGCGCTGTCGACCCCCTGACCGGGTAGCTCAGCGGTCACGGCTGGACGTTGCGGATGTGCACGCGCTCGCCCTGGCTGCTGACGAGGCAGAGCAGCTCGCACGGATAACGGTCGGCGCTGACCATGGCGTGCGGGACCGTCGTGTCGAACTCCGCGGCCTCGCCGGACTCGAGGACGACCCGCTCCTCGCCGAGCGCGAGGAGGAGGTGCCCGGACAGGACGTAGACCCAGTCGTACCCGTCGTGCGCGCCCTGCGTGACGACCCGGTCATGACGCCGGCCCGGGAGCACGATCTTGTAGGCCTGCAGCCCCTCCGCGCGCCTCGTCAGGGGCAGATAGGTGGCCCCGTGGTGACGGAACGCGCGGGACCGCACCCGCGGGTCCTTCGCAGCCGGCGCGGCGACCAGGTCGTCGAGCGGCACGTCGTAGGTGTGCGCCAGCTGCAGGAGCAGGTCGATCGTCGGCCGCCGCAGGCCCGACTCCAGTCGCGACAGCGTGCTGGTCGAGATGCCGGTGTCCCGGGTGACGTCGGCGAGGGTTCGCCCCCGGCGCTGGCGCAGCTCGCGCAGACGAGGGGCGACCAGCGCAAGTACCTCACCGACCTGGGCCTGGGGCATCGGCATACCTCACTTTGCTGTTTCTGCAAGATCACTTGCCGCAACTGTAGCCCTACCTGCACGGTGGAGCCATGAGTGAGACAACGTGGGAGGTCATCGTGGTCGGCGGCGGGAGTGCGGGTCTGAGTGCTGCGCTGATGCTGGGCCGAGCGCGCCGCCGGGTGCTGGTCCTGGACGGCGGCCAGCCGCGGAACCGGTTCTCCGCTCACATGCACGGCGTGCTGGGACGCGACGGCACCTCGCCGCCGGCGCTGCTGGAGGACGGGAGGCGTGAGCTCGAACGTTACGACGTTCAGGTGCGTTCGGAGCAGGTGGCCGAGGCGGTGGCCTGGGAAGGCGATGCGGTGGGCTTCACGGTGACGCTGGCGAGTGGTGAGGTGCTGTCCGCTCGCCGCCTCGTTGTCGCGACGGGTCTGCGCGACGTGCTGCCCGAGATCGAAGGCCTCGCCGAGCTGTGGGGCCGTGGGGTCGCGGTGTGTCCGTACTGCGACGCCTGGGAGGTTCGCGACGCCCGGATCGGGGCGCTCGCCACCGGTCCGTTCAGCACCCACCACGCCCAGCTGTTGCGGCAGTGGACCTCCGACCTGGTCTACCTCAGCGCGGCGGGAGTCGAGCTACCCGAGGAGGAGCGTCGCGCGCTGCTGGCTCGTGGCATCCGGGTCGACGAGCGAGGGGTACGCCGGGTGCTGGGCGAGGACGGTCGGCTCACCGGTGTCGAGATGGCCGACGGGGAGCGGGTCCAGCTCGACGCGATCTTCCTGGCGACGGGCGTAGTGGCGCAGGACTCGCTGCTCAGCGGGCTCGGAGCCGAGATGTCCGAGATGTTCGGGACGACGTGGGTCACCACCGACCCGTCCGGTCGCACGAGCGTCCCCGGGGTGTGGGCGGCGGGCAACGTCGCGACGCCGCAGGCCAACGTCCCCGTCGCGATGGGGATGGGTGCGATGGCGGGTGGCGCGGTGAACGCCGACCTGATCACCGAGGAGATCGCCGCGGCTGTAGCGGCGGCGGCTGAGGCGGGCGCAGTTCCGGTGGCGTGAAGGTTCTGTCCCCTCCCAGGGGGACGAACCTTTCACGCGGTGCGGCGAACGACCTCGATCACCACGATCTCGGGCGCGGCCAGGCGCTCGCCGCGAAGTCGGTCGCGAACGACATCCCCGTCTTGGCCGGCATCCGCGAGAGCGACGACCAGGACGCTGGCGTCAACGACGAGCACGGTCCGAACGAAGCGTCGCCACGGCCTCCTGAAGGGGTATCAGACCCCCGTCCCTCCCGCCGGCCCGGTCCAGGACCTCGTCCAGCGTCGGCTGGTTCGCGTCGTCGATCAGCTTGGCCCGCAGGTACTCCTGCAACGACTGGTGGGCGGCAGCAGCCCGCGCCCGAAGGACGCGGTGTGTCTGCCCCGGAACCTCCTTGATCTGCACGCTGGTCATGGCGCCAATATGGCGGCATGTTGCGGCATGTTGCGGCATGTTGCGCCAGTACAGCAGCGTCATTTCCGGTGGGCGCGGGCGCGACGCCGCTGCGCCGTCTGCCCTTACTGCAGGGGGGCGCGAGCCCGGGACTCGACGGTGATCGTCACCGACGAGCCGAGCGCGCGCAGCAGGCCGCCGGTCATCGGCAGGTCAGCCACGCCCTGCACGACGACGACGGCCGTATGCCCGTCGGTCGTACCGGTGCCGGCCGCCGTCTGCCAGGAGCTGATCCCGCCCGGTCTCGGACGAGAGGCGAGGTTGGCCGCCGCCGCGCTCTCGACGGTCGCGTTGCTCACGACGATGGAGCTGCCGATCCCGCCGGAGTAGGCCGCGGCCGAGTCCAACGCGTTGGCCGCGTCGAGGGCCGCCGAGTCCGAGGCGTCGAGCAGGCGGGTCCGGGCGATCTGGGCGGCGGTGACGTCGATGCCACCGATGACGAGGATGAGCACGATCACCAGCAGCCCGAAGATAAGGATGCTCACCTGACCCTCGTCCCGGCGTTGTCGCAGCACGGCCAGCCGGCGGGGCACGACGCCCCGGACGAGCTCGGGGACGACCCTCGAGATCAGGCTCCGGCCCACGCCGTTCGGTTCGCCGGGGACGCGAGGCTTGCCGGTCAGGTCGCCGGGGACACGAGGCATACCGGTCATGGCACGATCCCCCGGAACCGGTCGACCGTCGCCACGTGGGTGGCCGACACCGGTACGGACGCCGGGATCGACCCGGTCAGGAAGTCGGGGACCAGCGGCAGCTGCACGGCGACCTGCGCCTGGACCTCGACCCGTCCGGACGGGCGCAGGCACGGGGACCCGTCGCAGACAATGGTCACCGTGCTGTCGGGCCCGAAGTCGTAGTCCTCGAAGGAGAGGCCGGCCGCGGCGCGAGCGCGGGCGTACGCCGAGCCGTCGCTGCTGGCCGTGGTGAAGGCCCGCCCGGCCTCGCGAGCCGCCGCTGATACGGCGAACGCTGCCGCCTGCACGCGGGCGAGGGTGATCACGAGGTAGACCAGGGGCAGCAGGACCAGCAGGCCGATCGCGATGAACTCGATGATGGCCCGACCGTCGTCGCGGCGACCGGCACGCAAGATCAGCCGGCGCAGCAGCGCGTCGTGGGCGCGGCGGAGGCCGGTCACTGCGCCTCCTCGAACGCGCGGCCGTGCACGGTCATCGAGCCCGTCGGCCCGAGCAGCCCGATGACCGGCGTTGGAGCCGTGATCGTGACCTCGACGACGCGTACTCCGGCGCTCGTCGTCTCGGTGGTCGCGGTGACGCCGCCGGCGTAGGACGCGGACAGGTCACGCTGGATGAGGTCCTGCGTGCGCGAGACAGCCTCACCCAGCGACGAGCCGGAACGGGCCCCGAGCCGGGCGCCTTCGGACGCGCTCGAGATCAGCGCGTTGCGGACGTAGAGGACCAGCCCGAGCTGGAAGATCCCCATGCCGAGCACGACGACGAGCCCGCTGACCATCGCGAACTCCGCGACGGCCGACCCCCGGTCACGTCGCAGGAGGAGGGCGCACCGGACCCTACGAGGGATTCCGAGGCGCCGCCCTCTCACGGGCCCTTGACGCCGTTCAGGGCCGTGGTGAACATGCTTTCGAGGGCGGGGCGTGCCAGGACCCAGATGGCGGTGACCAGACCGGCGGTCATCACGGTGATGAGGACCCAGCCGGGGACGTCACCCCGGTCGCGTCGGCCGATCCGGGTCCCCCGCGTCGCGAGCTCGGTGGCGAGACGAGCAGCGAGACGAGTGGTGAAGTGGGTCATGGGAGATCCTGTTCGTACGGGGGGACGGAGGGGATGTCGTGGCAACCGGGTGAGTATGCCTGTGTTTGCCCTAGAGAGGTAGTGCTGACGTGAAGCGGGCATATGTTCTCAGACCGCGAGCTGCAGGAAAGCAACTCCGGGAAAAATCGCGAACAGCACGGTCACGGGGAGGATCAGGAAGACGACCGGGACCATCATCCCGACCTCCTTCTTGCCGCCTTCCTCCATGACGGCTCGCCGCGAGGTCTCGCGCACGTCCTGCGCCTGGGCGCGCAGGACCTCGGCCAGCGGCGTACCGCGTTCGACGGCCACGACGATGCCGTCGACGAACCGGGCCAGGCTGGCGAGTCCGGTGCGGTCGGCGAGGCCCTGGAGGGCGGTCGGGAGGTTGGCGCCCGCCCGGGCCTCGGCGAGACATTTGCCGAGCTCGGCGGACAGCTCGCCATGTGAGAGTCGGCAGACCCGCTCGAGCGCTCCCGTGGCGCCTTCTCCCGCGCTGACCGCGAGGGCGAGCAGCTCGGCGATGGTGGGGAACTCGGCCAGCATCCGCTGCTCGCGCTGGTTGGCCTGCTGGGTGAGCCACTGGTCTCGAGCAATGATGCACAGGATCACGAGACACACCACGAGGATTGCGATGGGTAATGGTTCGGCGCCACGGGTGAAGATGGCGAGGCCGCCGACGACGATTCCCACCAACCCGCCGACGGCGCCCCAGATGACCTGTTCGGCGCGGAACCGCTCCACGTCGGGCGGCTGCCCGGCGCGCTCGAGGCGCCGGCGTACCGAAGCGGCACCGCCGAGCACGCGTTCGACGGCCGTCCCGAGGTCGGCCACCAGGGGTTGGAAGATCCGGGACACTCCAGCGAGGGAGACGCCCTCAGAGCGGGCGAGCAACCGCGACGGACGGGGCGCGTCACGCAGGTAGGGCTCGAGGCGGGCCTCGAGACCGGGACGTCGCGCAGCGGGAATGCCGACGAGCACGAGGAACAGCCCGAAGCCAACGACGGCCCCGCACAGGGCGCCGGTCCAGTTCCACCCGCCCCCGGCCAGCGCGTTCAGCCAGGTCATCTCAGCACCCGTTCTTCCTGGGTGAGGCGCCCGATCCGGACCATCAGCCGATAGGCGACGACCGTTAGGCCGGCGCCGATCGCGAGGACCAGCGCACCGGTCGCCGAGCTGTAGGCGTGCAGCGAGTCGCGTTGGAAAGCCAGCATTGCCAACACGATCCAGGGGGCGGCGCAGGCGAGACGAGCCGCGTTGACGGTCCATCCCTGCCGGGTCTCGAGCTCGGCGCGGGTCCGGGCGTCCTCGCGCAGGAAGGTGGACAACGTCCGCAGCAGGCGGCCCAGGTCGGACCCGCCGACCTCGCGGGCGATGCGCAGCGACTCGACGAGCCGGTCGCCCACCGGATCCGCCAACCGGTCCTTGAGCCGGTCGAGGCACTCCGAGAACCGCCCGGTCGCCCGGTAGTCCTCGGCGAACGCCGCGAACGCCGGCCGCAGCTCTTCCGGTCCGCGGATCGAGAGCTGGCTGAGCGCCTCGGGCAGAGCCAACCCGGCGCGTACGGCCGAAGAGATGTTGTCAACCGCGTCCGGCCACAGGTCACGCATCTGCGTCCGCCGCTTGCGGGCCCGGCTGCGAACCAACGCCAACGGCGCATACGCCGCCATCGGGCCGAAGCACAAGGCGATGGGGATGACTCCAGTGATGGCGTAGACCGGGACGAAGACCAGCAGGCCGCCCACCGCGCAGGCGGTGACGACGTTGCCCGGGGTGACGCTGGCATAGCCAGCCTGGGTGATCTCGTCCTGGAGGCGGGCGGAGACGCTTGTACGGGTCGGACTCGTGGTGCGTCCGGTCCGCGGCCACATCGACCACCAGATGCAGAACAGGCCGACTCCGAGGAGCAGCCCGATGCCGAGAGCGCGCATCAGTCCTCCTGCGCCAGCAGGGCGCTCACGTCGTAGCCGGCCCGCTCGAACCGGTCGACGTGCGGCGGGAACCCGTCGACGCGCCGCAACGTCCCACCGCGCCAGACGAACAGGTCGGCGATCTCGACGACGTCCCCCTCGACGCGACCGGGTACGGCGACGATCTCGTGGACCCGCCGGACGCCGTCACGGTCGATCGCCTGGTGCACGACGATGTCGACCGACGCCGCGACGGTGGGCACGACGAAGCGCGATCCCACATTCTCGCCGGCGAGCAGCGGCAGGGTGCACATCTTGACGATGGCCTCCCGGGCGGAGTTGGCGTGGAGGGTGCACATGCCCGGTACACCGGAGTTGAGCGCGATCAGCAGGTCGAGCGACTCCGCCTGCCGGACTTCGCCGACGATGATCCGCGAGGGCCGCATCCGCAACGCCTCCTTGACCAGGCGCCGTAGCGGGATCTCGCCGGTGCCCTCGAGGCTCGGCTGACGGCACTGCATGCTCGCGACGTCGCGCAGCGGGATCTTCAGCTCGAAGACCTCCTCGCAGGTGACGATGCGCTCGCGAGGCGGGATGGACGCCGCGAGGCAGTTGAGCAGTGTGGTCTTGCCGGCCTGGGTTCCCCCCGCGACCAGGATGTTGAGCCCGGCGACGACGCACGCGTCGAGGAAACGGGCGGCCTGCGCGGTCAGCGTCCCGAGGGCGACCAGGTCCTCGAGGTGGTCGGCACGAACCACGAACTTGCGGATGTTCACGTGCCAGTGAGCCCTGGTGATGTCGGGGATGACGACGTGCAGCCTGGACCCATCAGGAAGCGTGGCGTCGACGAAAGGTGACGACAGGTCGACCCGACGGCCCGAGGTCCGCAGCATGCGCTCGACCAGGTCACGTACCTCGTCGGCGGTGAGGATGGTGTTGGTCAGCTCGGCCACCCCGCGCCGGGC
>NZ_JBDTKA010000018.1:0-73076 GCF_039935575.1 Lapillicoccus sp. | reverse complement strand
GGACGCCGCCTGGTCCCTGGCCCGGTCGGCGTCGTGCCGCAGGCGGAGGTACTCCTCGACCCCACCCGGCAGATCGCGGATCTTGCCGTCACCGAGCAGGGCGATCTCGTGATCGCAGACCCGTTCGAGCAGATAGCGGTCGTGCGAGACGACGATGAGCGTGCCGGGCCACCCGTCGAGCACGTCCTCCAGTGAGGTGAGCGTCTCGATGTCGAGGTCGTTGGTCGGCTCGTCGAGGATGAGCACGTTGGGTTCGGACATGAGCAGCCGCAGCATCTGCAGCCGCCGCCGCTCACCTCCCGACAGGTCGCCGACCCGCGTCTGCTGACGAGGGCCCGCGAAGCCGAGGCGGGTAGCCAGCTGGGACGCACTGACCTCCTTGTCCCCGAGCATCGTGAAGGACTTGACGTCCTCGATCGCCTCGATGACGCGCAACGACGCGAACGACTCGAGCTCGCGCACCTCCTGGGTCAGGAAGGCCAGCGAGACCGTCTTGCCCTCGCGTCGGCGGCCTGAGTCCAGCGGGATCTCACCGGCTATCGCGCCCAGCAGGGTGGACTTCCCGGCGCCGTTGACCCCGACGATCCCGACGCGCTCCCCCGGCGCGAGGCGCCAGGTCACCTCATCGAGCAACCGCCGCTCGCCCAGGACGACGGTCGCGTCGACGAGGTCGACGACGTCCTTGCCGAGCCGGGTCGTGGCGAACCGGACCAGCGAAACCTCGTCCCGGGCTGGTGGCTCGTCCTCGATGAGGGCGTTGGCCGCGTCGATCCGGAACCGCGGCTTGCTGGTACGCGCCGGCGGTCCGCGGCGCAGCCAGGCGAGCTCCTTGCGCAGCAGGTTGTCGCGTCGGCCGGCTTCGACCCCGCCGCGGCGCTCGCGTTCGGCCCGAGCCAGCACGTATGCCGCGTAGCCGCCGTCGAACGCGTTCACGGTGCCCCCCACGACCTCCCACGTCGTCGTCGCGACCGCGTCGAGGAACCACCGGTCGTGGGTGATCGCGAGCAGCGCCGTGTTCGCTCGCGTCCGACGCGTGACCAGGTGGTCCGCCAACCAGGCGACACCCTCGACGTCGAGGTGGTTGGTGGGCTCGTCGAGCATGAGGACGTCCGGGTCCGACACGAGCAGCCTGGCCAACCCCAGGCGACGGCGCTCGCCGCCGGACAGCGGCCCGACGAGGGCCTCCAGCCCGCCGACCGCGGCCGCGTCGACCCCGCCGAGCAGCCCGGACAGCACGTCGCGGATGCGCGAATCACCCGCCCATACGTGCTCGGGGAGGTCGCCGACCACGGCGGTACGCACCGTATGCGTCGGGTCGAGGGTGTCGGTCTGACCGAGCAGCCCGGCGCTCAGCGAACCGGAGCGAGCCAGGCGGCCGGAGTCGAGCGGCTGCTGACCGGCCAGCACCCGCAACAGGGTCGACTTGCCGCCTCCGTTGCGACCGACGACGCCGATCCGCTGGCCGGACAGCACGCCGGTGGAGAGGTCGTCCAGGACGTGGGTGGTGCCGAAGACGAGCGTGGCTCGTTCGAGAGAGAGCAGGTTCGCCATCAGGTGCGCGACGGCCCCGCCACGACCTGCGCGCCGTGGACCGGGCCCTTGGCCCGCTTGACCTCGCGGGCAACCCCGGTGGCGGTCAGCGAGACGCATAGGTCCAGGGCGGCCTCAGAGGAGTCGGTGAGGAAGGCGACGGTCGGGCCCGAGCCCGAGACGATGCCGCCCTTGGCGCCGAACTCGAGGCCCGACGCCAGGACCTCGCCGAGCTCCGGCTTCAACGAGAGCGCCGCGTCGGACAGGTCGTTGCTGAGCGCGGCACCCAGGGCATCCGCGTCTCCGGACCTCAACGCCGCGAGCATCTCGGGGGACGGTTCCGGCGTGGGGGTCTCCTGGCCACTGCGCAACCGGTCGCACTCGGCGTACACCTCGGGGGTGGACAGACCGCCGTCGCTGACGGCGAGGACCCAGTGGTAGCTGCCGCGGGCCAGGACGGGTGCGAGCTTCTCCCCGCGGCCCGAGCCGACGGCGATGCCCCCGGCGAGCAGGAACGGCACGTCGCTGCCGAGCTCGGCGGCGATCTCGAGCAGCTCGTCGCGGGACATCCCGACCGACCACAGGTGGTCACAGGCGAGCAAGGCAGCGGCGGCGTCCGCGGAGCCACCGGCCATCCCGCCCGCGACCGGGATCTCCTTGTGGATGTGGACGGCGACCGGTTCGTCCACGGAGGTGACGGTCGCGAGCAGGCGCGCGGCCCGTAGGGCGAGGTTGGACTCGTCCGTGGGGACCCGGGCCGCGTAGGGGCCGGTGACGCTGACGGACCATTCGTCCGCCGGGATGACGGTGACCTCGTCGTGCAGGCCGAGGGCCATGTAGACCGTCGCCAGGTCGTGGAAACCGTCGGGACGGCGCGGACCCACCTTGAGCTCGAGGTTGACCTTCGCCGGCGCGCGCACGGTCGCCGACCGTCGCGCCGTCGCAGCTGAGCTCACCGCCTCACCCTAACGGGGCTTCGAATCCGCACGAGATGGGTGATATCGGCAGCGTTCCCGACCGCTGTCACCCATCTCGAGCTGCTTGACGGGATCCCCTGGCGGCGGCGATGGCGGCGAACGCGCCGATGTCGAGCTGCTCACCTCGAGCCCGAGGGTCGACCCCGGCAGACCGCAGGATGTCCTCGGCGGCCGGGGCACCACCGGCCCACCCGGCCAGGGCCGCCCGCAAGGTCTTGCGGCGCTGCAGGAACGCCGCGTCGATGCACGCGAACACCTCGCGGCGGGTCGCGGTGGTGTCGGGCGGGTCGCGGCGGACCAGCTCGACCAGCCCGGAGTCAACGTTAGGCACCGGCCAGAACACCGAACGCGACACCGTGCCCGCCAGCCGCACGTCGGCGTACCAGGCGGACTTGAGGCTCGGGACCCCATAGGTGCGGGAGCCGGGTGGCGCAGCAAGTCGCTCGGCGACCTCGAGCTGGACCATGACGAGGACGCGTCGCAGCGTCGGCAGCAGCTCGAGGAACGACAGCACCAGGGGCACCGAGATGTTGTAGGGCAGGTTGGCGACGAGTGCAGTCGGCTGCGGGTCGGGAAGAAGCGTCAGCGTCAGCGCATCAGCGGCGACGACGGTGAGCCGGTCGGCGAACTCAGGCTGCAGCGTCTCGACTGTCAACGGAAGCGCTTGGGCCAGAATGAGATCGATCTCGACGGCTGTCACGTGGGCGACCTGCGGCAGCAACGCCAGGGTCAGCGACCCAAGACCGGGACCGACCTCGACGACGACGTCTTCGGGGCCGACCCCCGCAACGCGGACGATCCTCCGCACCGTGTTGCCGTCGACTACGAAGTTCTGGCCCCACTGTTTGGTCGGCCGGACGCCGAGCCGCGTGGCGAGCTGACGGACGCGCGTCGGGCTGAGCAGCTCGGGAGGATCGCTCATTCTCGGGTTGTGAGCAGGTCAGGCAGCGTGCGCGCAGCCCCAGGGTCCGAGACCAGCCTTGGCGTAGAGGCGGTTGGCGACGGTGATCTGCTGCTCGCGGGAGGCGAGGTCGGCGCGTGAGGCGAAGTCGCCCCCACCGGTGGAGGACCAGGTGGACGCCGCGAACTGCAGGCCACCGTAGTAGCCGTTGCCCGTGTTGATGTGCCAGTTGCCTCCAGACTCGCACCGTGCGATCCGGTCCCACATCGCCGCGTTCGCGAGGTTCAGGCCCGCGCCCGACGTGGTGCCGGCCGGCGGCGGGGTAGCTGGGGCGGGGGCAGCCGGACCTGCCGGTACAGCCGGTACAGCCGGAGCGGCCGGAGCCTTCACGGGCGTGGCCACCTTGGTGCCGACGGCCACGACCTGGTCGACGGGGGCGGTGCTGACCTGCGCGCCGGCCTGGGTGCGTGACTCGAGCTTGCCGTCGACCCATGTCTCCGTGTAGGTCAGCGTCGTCTGACCCGCGACGCCCTTCGTGGTCGTCCTGGTCGTGCCCTTGGCCAGGGTGGCGTCGTCCTTGTCGACCACCTGGAAACCGACGGGCTGGGTCTCGGTGGCGGTCTTCTGCTCGACCCGGTTGACCGTGATCGTCATGCCGGCGGCGAGGGCGGTCTCGGGGGCGGGGATGACCCGGTCGAGCTGCCCGACCTTGACCTCGGCCTGCTGCAGCGCGTCTGCCACGGTGGCGCCGAGCGTGGACAAGGATGTGGTGCCGCCGTCCACGGCCATAGTGACGGCCCTCGGCATGGTGATGGACATCGCCAGGCCGGCTCGCCCGAGTGGCTCGGTGCGCGAGACGGACAGCTTCGCCTGGTCGGCGCGGATCCCGAGCTCGGCGAGCGCGGCGTCGACCGTGGTCGCGGTCGTGTAGTAGTCGGTCGTGGTGCCGTCGACCGTGACGGTCAGCTTGCGGCCGTATCGGACGACGACCGTGTCGCCGTCGCTCAGCCCCTGGTCGGCTGCGGGTGACACCAGGTCATGGGCTCCGACGGCGACGTTCTCCTTGGCCAGCACGTCACCGACCGTGCTGCCGAAGACGTGCACCGACTGCGTGCTGCCGTCGAGCGAGAGGTTTACGGCCTTGTCATAGCTCGCGGCGGCGAGGGCTCCGACAGCGACGAGGACGACAGCGCCACCCTGGGCGGCCCACCGAAGAGGACGAGAGATCACCATGCTCCAAACCTGGTTTCCATCCGGTGGAGCGTGTGCCGGCCGTGCTCATGAAAGGCGCCGGACACCGTTGGTGCCCACGCCCCTGCTCACGGCCGACCTGGGACGCGCCCCGGCCAACGGCGACCACTGTCGCGGAACAGTCGCGAAGAGGTCAAATTTCGGTAACAGTGCTGTGGTGCGTGCGCCCGGTGTGACAGATGAGGCGTATGCGTCGCGCTCACCCCGGTTGCGTCCGACCGAATGGTCGCCCTGGCGACCGAAACGTCGGACGCAACTGGAGTTGGGGCCGGGTCAGGACCAACTGCCGTAGATCCGCTCGGAGTTCGCACTAATCGCCCGGCAGAGAGCCGGGACATCGATGTTGAGCACGCCCGCCATCGCCCGCACCGTGAGTGGCACGAGGTACGACGCGTTCGTGGCGCCGCGGTGCGGCGTCGGTGCCAGGTAGGGCGCATCAGTCTCGACGAGCAGGTGCTCCAACGGCGTCACCGCCAGCGCGTTGCGCAACCCCCCGGCGCTCTTGAACGTCACCGTCCCCGCAAACGACAACATCAACCCCCGCTCCACCGCTGCCCGGACCATGTTGACGTCGCCGGAGAAGCAGTGCAGCACCGTGCGGTCCGGGGCGCCCTCCTCGTCGAGGATCTGTAGCACGTCGTCGTGGGCGTCCCGGTCGTGGATCTGCAGGGCCTTGCCCGCCCGCTTGGCCAGGTCGATGTGCCACCGGAACGCCTCCTGTTGCGCCGGTATGCCGTCAGGACCGGTCCGGAAGTAGTCCAGCCCCGTCTCCCCCACGGCCCGAACCCGCGGGTGGGCGGTCAGCGTCTCGATCTCCGCGAGTGCTCCTGCCAGGTCCCCCGTTGCTTTCAGTTTGGGAATCTCGTTGGGGTGCAACGCGATGCCGCCGAGCAGCGCCGCATGTCGGTCGATGGCATCTACGGTGAAACGGGCGCCCGGGAGGTCACAACCCACCTGGACCAGCCGGGTGACGCCGACCGCCGCTGCGTCCGCGATCGCGTCGCTCGTCGACGGCGCGATCTCGCCATCACGCGCGATGTCGAGATGGACGTGGTTGTCCACCACCGCGATGGGCAGCGGGTCGGGCGCGGGCGGCCGTTCGCGCGCACCCGCAGCTCTCGTCGACCTGTTCTGCGACACCGGCCCGCTCACGTCAGGACTCCCCGTCCTCCAGCTCGGAGGAGGGGTCTGCCGCCGGCGTAGACTCGGGTTTCGTTGCGTCAGAACCGGCCTGGTCACGCATACGGGCCAGCTCGTCCTCGACGACCGATGGGTCGAACTTCGTGAACGCCCCGGACGGCACCCCGATCGGCGTCCCGACGACCAGCGGACGCGACACCCACCGCGGCGTCGCGGTGTAGTTGCCCGTGATGACCGGGTACGCGGGTCCGCCGTCGAGGTCGTCCACCCTCTCCAGGCGCGGCATCGGGACGAGGTCACCCTCGCCGCCGAGAACCCGGTGCACCCGGTTCGAACCGTGCGGCAGGAAGGGGGAGATGAGCAGGTTGATGTCGCCGACCGCCTGGAGCAGGACGTGCAGGATGGTCCCGAGCCGGTCGCGCTCGTCGTCGGCCTTGAGCTTGAACGGGGTCGTCTCGGCGATGTAGCGGTTGGCCTCGCTGACGACGCGCATCACCTCGGCGAGCGCGTTCTTCTGGCGATGACGTTCGAGCAGCTCGCCCACGGTGGTAAACGCACCACGCACTGTGGCCAGCAGCTGCTCGTCGACGGGCGCGAGGGCGCCGAGCGGGGGGACCTCGCCGAACGAGCGGTGCGCCATCGTCGCGGTGCGTTGGACGAGGTTGCCCCAGCCGCCGACCAGCTCGGAGTTGTTGCGCTGCACGAAGTCTGCCCAGGTGAAGTCGGCGTCCTGGTTCTCCGGACCGGCCGCGCTGATGTAGTAGCGCAACGGGTCCGGGCCGTAGCGCTCGAGGACGTCACGCACGAGGATCACGTGTCCGCGCGAGGTGGAGAACTGCTTCCCTTCCATGGTCATGAACTCCGATGCCACGACCTCGGTCGGCAGGGCCAGCTCGCCGTAGACGCCTGGCTCGCCACCCCTGTCGCCCTTGCCGGCATACGCGAGGAGCTCGGCCGGCCAGACCTGCGCGTGGAAGGTGATGTTGTCCTTGCCCTGGAAGTAGTAGGAGCGCGGTGCGTCTGGGAGCGTCGCGTCCCACCACTCGCGCCACCGCTCGGGGTCGCCGGTGCGCCTCGCCCACTCGATCGATGCCGAGAGGTATCCGACAACCGCGTCGAACCAGACGTAGAACCGTTTGGTGGGTTGGTCACGCCACCCGTCGAGCGGGACCGGTATGCCCCAGTCGAGGTCACGGGTCATCGCCCGAGGACGGACGTCGTCGAGGAGGTTGCGCGCGAACTTGATGACGTTGGGCCGCCAGGTGCCTGACGCCTCGCGCTCGTCGAGCCACTCGCGCATCGAGTCGGCCAGCGCGGGCAGGTCCAGGAAGAAGTGCTGCGTCTCCACGAACACCGGTGTCTCACCGTTGATCTTGGAGCGGGGGCTGATCAGGTCCGTCGCGTCGAGCTGGTTGCCACAGTTGTCGCACTGGTCACCACGCGCCTCCCCGTAACCGCAGATCGGACACGTGCCCTCGATATATCGGTCCGGCAGCGTGCGCCCCGTCGACGGGCTGATCGCTCCGCTGGTGGTCTGCTCGACCATGTAACCGTTGCGCCAGTCTCCGGTGAACAGCTCCTGGGCGACGGCGTAGTGGTTGCGCGTGGTGGTGCGGGTGAACAGGTCATAAGCCAGCCCGAGATCGGTGAGGTCCTGGGCGATGACCAGGTTGTAGCGGTCAGCGAGCACCCTCGGGGAGACGCCTTCCTGGTCGGCTGAGACGAGGATCGGCGTTCCGTGCTCGTCGGTGCCCGAGACCATGAGGACGTCGTGCCCCGTCATCCGCATGTACCTGCTGAAGACGTCGGAGGGCACGCCGAACCCGGCCACGTGGCCGATGTGACGCGGGCCGTTGGCATACGGCCAGGCAACGGCGGACAGGACATGGGCCATGCCCGGATCCTATGGCGGCCGGCCAACCGCTTTACCCGGCGTGTCCGTCGGACGGGAGTTCGCGAGGGACGAGGAACTGGCCGACCAGCTCCGGATCCACCTGGTGGGCGAGCGCGACGGCCTGACCTTCGTCGATGTCGTATGCCGTGTAGCTCTGCTTCCCGGCGGCGGTGGTGGCGATCAGGTGCGTGAGGCCGACCCGCCGCTGGAACCACGACGATGAGACGGTCCACCCGATGATCCCGGTGCGCTGCAGCACGTCACGACGGCGTACGAACGAGCCCGACCGGACGACGAGGTGGGTGGGCGTGAGGTGGTGTCCGAGCCCGGCATAGCGATCCCGCGCAAGCCAGGGCGCCACCAGCAGCGGCGTAACCGAGGCGATGAGAAAGACCACGGGCCAGTGCCAGAGAAGCGTGGCGCCGAGGAACAGCAGGACAAACAGGACGGGGGGGACGATCGCGCGAACCCAGCGCCGCCGTAACGCTGCCGGCCCATGTTGGGTCAGGGGTGCGTCGAGCGCCTCCTGGTCGTCGAGCACCGCCGACGCGACCCGCTCGACCACGGCTCGGGGCGCTGGCGGCACCAGCCAGGCCGTGCCGCGTCGGTCCTCCTTCTTGCTGAGCCCGGTCGTGACCACGTGCATCCGACCGCCACGAAAGAGGCGCAGCCCCAACGGCTCACCGACCTCCAGGCCGCGGATCCGCTTCTCCTCGATGCTCGACTCGCGGGTGGTGAGCAGCCCCCGAGTGACGTGCAGCGTCCCCCCGCTGTGCCGGGTGAGCGTGAACCTCCAGAACTGCAGGACGTAGCCGATCATCGCCAACGCGGTCACGAGGGCGACGAGCACCAAGAAAAGCACGAGTCCGTCGAGCCACCAGGAGTACTCGTCGATCTTGTCGACGGCGTCGGAGACGACTCCGCGTTCGAGGATGCGCGTGAGGAACTGGTTGAGGAAACCGAACAGCGCGAGCGCCGACACGATCCCGGTCATTGTCACCGGGGCGTAGCGCACCCACCGGGGGTCCAGCTTCAGCAGCGTGGTCTCGGTGGCCTCGGCATCGACCGGCTGCCGGGTCGGCGCATCGATCGCGTACGGCTCTCCGCTCGGTGGCACGTCCGGCACGGTGACGTTGCGCAGATGGATGAGCTCCTCCCGCAGATGCCGGGCGTCGTCAACCCGAAGGGAGTCCAAGGTGATCCGTTCCTTGCCGGCACCGGCCGTCCCCAGCTCGACCTTGGCCAGGCCGAGGATCCGGTGGATCGGGGGCGAGGTGACGTCGACGGTGCGGACCCGGTCGGCGGGGGTGGCTATGACCTGTTTGGTCAACAGCCCCTTGCGCAGCTCGATCTGGCCTCCCGAGATCCGGTAGCTGGTCGTCAGGTAGCGCAGCACCGCGAACGCGAGAATCGCCGGCAGCGCGGCGTACTCCCACCACGAGTTCTGGTGGTCGTTGGCGCTGCCGAGGATGAAGATCCCGAGCAGGACCGGCAGGAAGCGGATGGGCTCCTGCACGAGGTGGACCGCCAGCATCCGGGGGTCGAGGCGACGCCAGCCCTGGGTCTCGAAGTCGGCCAGCGCCTGGGCGGCCGGCTGCGGCATGGGCGTCGGCCCGCTCACGTGGCGTCCCCGGGCTCGGCGATGGTCCGCTCGGTCAGGTCATTGACGAGGTGGCGCGCGACGGCCAGGTCCAGCCCGTGGATCTTGAGCGGACCGGCTGCGGATGCGGTGGTGACCGTGACGCTGGCCAGTCCGAGCAGCTGGGCGACCGGTCCGCGCGCGAGGTCGACGGTCTGGATCCGGCTGACCGGCGCGATGCGGCGCTCCTGGCTGAGCCAGCCGGTCTGGGTGTAGACCGCCGTCTCGGTGTTCTCCCAGCGGTGCACCCGGTAACGCCACTGCGGCATCACGACCAGGTATGCCGCCGCGAGGACGAACCAGACCGCGGCGACGACCACGTGAGGGGTTCGTGGCCCGTCCTGGTCGATGAGCCACCAGACCACCTGCCCCGCGAGTAGAACCACCATCTGGACCACGCCCTCGAGCAGCCACATGAGGCGGGCCCGCGGGCTCACCAGGTTCGCCGGCTCTCGCAGCTCCACAACGCCCCCTGTCGGGTCCCCTTCTGAGACCACCTCTGGACGGTAGCGCCGCCCACTGCCATCGGGTCAGGCCCCGATGTCACACCGTCTCCATGACAGACGTCCTGTCCGGGAGTCTCGTTCCCGTCGACCGACCCGACGAAGTCCAGGCAGCGCTTCCACCACCGCGAGCGAGTGCTCCACGGTCACCTCGTCGCGGTCGCCCTGGAGGACGAGGGTCGGCACCTGCACCACCCGCAGGTCCTCGAGATCCATCTCGGGCTCGGTGCGGATCATATGGACCGTCTTGGCGAACACGACCGGGAGGTGCTCCGGCCAGTCCGACGTGAAGGGGTCTGGAGGTGGAACGAGCCCGCTCCGCCGAATGCACCGCGCAGCAGCACGAGAGGTGGTCCGGAACCCGTGACCTCGTGCCAGGTGCGGAGTCCCGCCACGTCGAGATATCCCATCCGTCGATGATCCACGCAGAGTCCGGGAACCGTCAGCGCGAACGCAGGGCCGCGTCGTAGAGCGCCTTCGACGACAGGCCGGTACTCGCGGCCAGGTCGGCGCAGACTGCCTTGAGTCGCTCACCGGCCGCAACCCGGGCCTGGATGTCGGGGAGCACATCCTCGACCCGGGCCGCCACCGCGGGCGCACCGTCGACCACCACGGTGACCTCGCCCCGCACCCCTTCGACCGCCCAGCTCGCAAGCTCGGCCAACTCCCCTCGCCGCACTTCCTCGTAGGTCTTGGTCAGCTCGCGGCAGACGGCCGCGCGACGCTCCGGTCCGTAGGCGTCGGCCATCGCCTCCAGCGTGGTGGCCAGTCGGTGCGGCGCCTCGAAGAAGACCATCGTGCGGCGTTCGTCCCGCAGCCGAGCCAGGGCTCTGGCCCGCTCGCCGGGCTTGCGCGGCAGAAAACCTTCGAAGCAGAACCGGTCGACGGGCAGCCCCGAGACCGCGAGCGCCATGAGCACCGCGCTCGGGCCGGGGACGCAGGTGACGCGGATGCCCGCGTCGACGGCGGCGGCGACCAGCCGGTACCCCGGGTCGGAGACCGACGGCATACCGGCGTCGGTCACGACAACCACCCGCTCTCCAGCGGCCAGCCGTTCCACGAGGTCCGGAGTCCGCGCGGCCTCGTTGTGCTCGTGGTAGCTCACCACGCGACCGCGGGGGCTGACCTCGAGCTCGGCGAGCAGCCGACGCAGCCGCCGGGTGTCCTCGGCTGCAACGACATCCGCCTCGGCCAGCTCCAGCGCGAGCCGCGGTGCTGCGTCGCGGACGTCACCAATCGGGGTCGCAGCAAGGACGAGGACACCGGGGCCGGGCGGGGATGACATCGAGAGACCCGGCATGCCGTCATCCTCTCAGCCGATGGCGGCAGACAGCCGGGGCGGGCCGCGTTGTCGCAGGTGGAGCCGCCAGGCCACGCGTCCACCCGGGTTAGGGTCGTCCATGACTCCGAGGGCCGCGCGCCGCCGCGGCGGCATCGTCCTCGCGATGGTGCTGGCCCTGCTGCTGACACTCACCCTTGGACAGGTCGCGCATGCCGACGAGGCACCCTCTGTGGGGCCGACCGGGGCGGTGACCGAACAGGCCGCGACGGTTCCGGTACGCGCGGAGCCGGACGGCACTCCCGTCACGTTGGACACAAGCACGTTCACCCCTGGGACTGCGGGACGTCACCCGGCGTTGCTACTCGCGCACGGGTTCGGGGGCAGCAAGGCCGACCTGACCACCCGCGCCCGTGACCTCGCGGCGCATGGCTATGTCGTCGTCACGTGGTCAGCCCGCGGGTTCGGTGCGTCCGGAGGGCGCATCCACCTCGACGACCCGGACTTCGAGGTGGCCGACGCGCGGAAGCTCGTCGACGGGCTGGCCTCCCGGCCCGACGTGCTGCTCGACGGCACGGGCGACCCGAGGCTCGGCGTGGTCGGCGGGTCCTACGGCGGCGCGCTCGCCCTGATGCTCGGGGCGACCGACAAGCGGGTCGACACCGTCGTCGCCTCGATCACCTGGAACGACCTTGCCGAGGCGTTCTTTCCCCAGAACGCGTCAACGGGCGCCCCGCCCGCGTCACCCGCCGACGTCGCCCCGACGAGCGCACCCGGTCCGTTCAAACAGCTGTGGGCGTCGACGTTCTTCGGGTCCGTCAACAACGCCCGGGGCCAGGCCGCCTCGACGTCCGGGTCGACGGGCTCGACGGCCTCGCCGTCAGCCACCGCGACGACAGTACCGACGGGAGCCACGCCGCAGACCTCACCGGTCTGCGGCCGGTTCGACCCGACCGTCTGTCGGCTCTTCCTCGCCACCGCGGAGTCGGGGCAACCCAGCCAGGACCTGATCGGTTTGCTGCGCTCGCACAGCCCGAAACCGTTGCTGCAGAACCTGACCCAGCCGACATACCTCATCCAGGGGATGGCCGACACCTTGTTCGGACTGGACCAGGCCGACGCGACGTCGCGCGCGCTCAGCGCCCAGGGCACGCCGGTCGCGGTGCGGTGGATGGATGGCGGGCATGACGGGACGAGCAGCACGGCGACCGCCGACGAGGACTCCGCCCGGACCTGGCTGGCCCACTACCTCAGCGGCCCGCGGCCGGCCGTGGGAGACGCCCTGCCCGTGCCGGCCTTTGTCTACGCGGCACCGATCCCGCGGCGGCAGACCGTCGCGCCACTACTGCAGTCCACCCGCTACGTCGGCTCCGCCACCTCCACACTGTTGCCGCTGAACGCCGGACCGGCTCGTCCGGTGCTGACGCCTCCCGGCGGCGAACCCTCGTCGATCACCGCTGTCCCCGGCGCAGGCGCCCTCGCCGCCCTACCCGCCGCCTACCAGCTCGCCGCGCTGCCGGGGCAGTCCGCGGCCTTCGACTCCCCGCCGCTCGACGCGCGTACCCAGGTCGTCGGCGCCCCCCGCGTGCGCCTCACCGTGACCTCGACCGCTCCGTCCGTAACGCTCTATCTCAGCCTCTGGCAGGTCAGTGGAGGCACGGCGACGCTCCCCCGTCGCCTCGTCGCCCCGCTGACGGTGGCGACGACGCCAGGCAGCCCGACCACCATCGACGCCGCCCTCCCCGCGGCGACCTGGACCTTCGAGTCCGGGGCGGTGGTGCGACTTCTCGTGACGTCCACGGACTCGGCGTACGCCGGGCCGCGCGTCGCCCGCGCCGACCAGATCACCCTCGAGGGCGGCGGCCTCACCGTGCCGGTTGTCGCCGGTACGACGCTGTCGGCGGCCTCGGACCTCGACCCCGAGTCCATCGGGGTCGCGATCGCCATCGCGGTCGCGCTGGTTGGTCTCGGCGCGCTCGCCTGGTCTGCCCGTCGACGACGCCGGGCCAGCCCCGCCCGCCCCGATCTCGCGGACGTCCCGCTCGTCGTGACGAACCTGGTCAAGACCTACCAGGACGGGCACCGCGCCGTCGACGACGTCTCGTGGCGCGCCGAACGTGGCCACGTCGTCGGACTGCTCGGCCCCAACGGCGCCGGCAAGACCACGACGTTGCGGATGGTGATGGGCCTGATCCGGCCCGACTCCGGCACTGTCCACGTCCTCGGCCAGCCGATCCACGCCGGAGCGCCGGTGCTCGCCAACGTCGGTGCGCTCATCGAGGGACCGGGCTTCCTGCCCCACCTGACCGGGATGCAGAACCTGCACGCCTACTGGGCCGCGACCGGCCGCCCTGAGTCCGACGCGGCATACGAGCAGGTGCTCGAGGTGGCGGCTCTCGGCGGCTCCGTCGAGCGGCCGGTCCGCTCCTACAGCCACGGTATGCGTCAGCGTCTCGGCATCGCCCAGGCGATGCTCGGCCTGCCGGACGTGCTGGTCCTCGACGAGCCGACCAACGGCCTCGACCCACCGCAGATCGCTGCGATGCGACCGATCCTGCACCGGTACGCCGAGACCGGCCGCACCGTCGTGGTCTCCAGCCACCTGCTGGCCGAGGTCGAGATGACGTGTTCCGACGTGGTCGTCATGCACGCCGGTCGGGTCGTCACGAGCGGCACGGTCGCCGAGCTGGTCGACAGCGCCGACACCACGGTGATCCAGCTGGGGGCCGGCGGCGACGCCGAGGCTTCGGCCCAGATGCTGCGTGCGGTCACGGGCATCACGTCCGTCGAGGTCGAGGACGACCCCAGCGAGCCACGCGTCATCGTGACGGCTGAGCTGCCCCGCGCCGAGCTCGTCCGGCTCGCGGCCGAGACCGGGGTCGACATCGTCGGGGTGAGCAGCCGCCGGCACCTCGAGGACGTGTTCCTCGGCGTGATCGCCGCCGCGCAGAGCTCGAACGGGAGTGGCGGCAGCGACTCGGACGAAGGGTCACGGTCCCTCGGCGACCGGCTCCGACAGGTGAGGGCGCGATGAGCACGGGCAGGCATACCGCAACGACGACCGCGGCCCCGAGCTCCCGACCGCTGTCCTGGCGGGCCGAGCTCGGGCGTCAGCTGCGCCGTCGACGCACCCTCTGGTCGTTCGTGCTGCTGCTCGCGCTGCCGCTGATCCTGGTGGCAGCCTTCGCGATCGGAGGCGGCGGTCCGTCGGGAGGCACGTTCGCCGGTTTCGCCACGACCGGCGCCGCAAACTTCGCGATCTTCGCGGTGCAGGCCTCCGCATCGTTCCTGCTCGTGGTGCTGGCCGCCCTGTTCGTCGGCGACGCCGTCCCGTCGGAGGCGTCGTGGTCGACGCTGCGCTACCTGCTGGTCGCCCCGGTGCCACGGGCTCGGCTCCTCACGAGCAAGCTCGTGGTGGCACTCGCGACGATGGCGGTGGCCGTAGCCCTGCTGATGCTGTGGTCGCTGCTCGTCGGCGGACTGGCATACGGGTGGGCGCCGTTCACGAACCCGGCCGGAGGCATCCTCGAGTGGTCCGACTTCCTGCCCCGCTATGCGGTGACGATGGGTTATCTTGTCGTCTCCCTGCTGCAGGTCGGCGGGATCGCGTTCTGGCTCGGCGTGCGGACCGACGCCCCCCTCGCCGCGGTCGGCGGCGCGGTCATGGTGACCATCGTGTCGTCGATCCTCGGCCAGATCGAGACGCTCGGCGGGTGGCGCAACGGCCTGCCGATGTACTACAGCCGAGCCTGGTTCGACTCCCTTGCGCCGCAGATCGACTGGACCTCGATGCGGCACGGCGCGCTGTGGTCGGTGTTCTACACCGTGCTGTTCGTCGGGCTGGCGTTCCGGACGTTCCGCCGCAAGGACATCCTCAGCTGAGGTCCGGCCGCCAGCGCACAGAACTCACACCTTCTCCGACCGAACTCACGTTCTCGCCGGTTCTCTGGGGCCGGAGGAGCCGAAAACCGAGGACAACGTGAGTCCGGTCGATGGGTGGGCCCGACTCAGCCGGGACCAGCGGCGACGGTCAGCCGGGCGGCGAGCGCCCGCATCTCGTCCCTCAGTCCAGGCGGTTCCAGCACCTCGAACCGCCAGGGGAGGCGCGACAGGTGCCACGCCATCACGCCCAAGTCGTTGCCGCCGGACTCGAACACGCACTGATCCGTTCCGGATGCCTCCAGCCGCCCGGTTGTCGGCGCCAGCAGCTGCGCAGCCTCGTCGACCGGCGCGTGCACCAGCACCCGCGCGACGTGGTCATAGGGGGCCACCGATGTGCTTCTTTGTACGAAGTCCGCTGCGTCCGGCGCCGGGCGGGGATGGAACCGCCACCCGGTCGCGGCAACATCGGTCATCCGGTCCAGCCGGAAGCTGCGCCAGTCCTCGCGATCGAGGTCGTATGCCACGAGGTACCACCGCCGGCCGGTGGCCACCAGGCGGTAGGGCTCGACCCGGCGGGTGGACTCCGCGCCGCTCGCCGCGGCATACGCGAAGGTCACCCGCTCGGTCTCGCGGCACCCGCGAGCAAGGGTGAGCAGGGTGTCGGAGTCGACTCGGGAGGTCGGCGAGTCGAGGGTCGTCGTGGACTCCTGGACGGCCGCCACCTGCGACCTCAACCGGGCCGGAAGCACCTGGTCGAGCTTGGCCAGGGTGCGCAGGGCGGCCTCGCCGAGGCCGGCCACGGTGCCACCGGCGCCCAGCCGCAGGCATACCGCGACGGCGATGGCCTCCTCGTCGTCGAGCAGCAGCGGCGGCAGCGCGCGCCCCGCACCCAGCTGGTAACCCCCGCCCACCCCCTTCGCGGCCCGGACGGGGTAGCCCAGCTCGCGCAGCCGCTCGACGTCGCGGCGGATCGACCGCGTCGTCACCCCGAGCCGGGCCGCGAGCTCCGGCCCCGTCCACACCGGCCGCGACTGCAGCAGGCTGAGCAGGCGAAGTGCGCGGCCGGTCGTGTCCGACATACCGAGAAGTCTGGCATGAGATAGCGGACTGATTCTGTCCGCTATCGATGCCACGCTGGTCCCATGACCACGAACGACACCGTGCTGACCACCTTGGGCAACGACACCATCGACCAGCTCGACGCGCACTGGACAACCCAGCTGCGACCCCGCTTCGAAGGGCTGACCGATCTCGAGTACGGGTGGGAACCCACCCCCGGGGCCTGGAACGTGCGAGTGCGAGGCACCGGCACCGCACCCGTCCAGGCGGGTTCCGGGGAGATGACCATCGACTTCGCCTATCCGCAGCCGGTACCTCCCCCGGTGACCACCATCGCCTGGCGGCTCGGCCACCTCATCGTGGGGGTCTTCGGCGCCCGGGTCGCGTCCCACTTCGGCGGACCACCGGTCGACTACGACTCCCACGCCTACGCCGCCACCGCAGACGAGGCACTTCGCCAGCTCGACGCGGCGTATGCCGCGTGGCTTGCGGGAGTTCATGGCTGGGTCGAGACGGACACGCTCCTGGAGCGGCTCGGTGCCGTCGAGGGCCCTTATGCCGAGCTCTCGCGCTTCGACCTCGTGCTGCACATCAACCGCGAGACCATCCACCACGGCGCCGAGGTCGCGCTGCTACGCGATCTGTGGGCGCACCGCACCGACTGAGCCCAACCCACCCCACTCCACCGCATCACCCGATCCCCTCGACCATCAGGAGCGTCACATGCCCGGCACCCCACCCCCCGTCGCCGACGAGCGCGAGGCGATCGCCGCCTTCCTGCGCCAGCAGCACGACGGGATCCGCAACGCCGCCTTCGGCCTCAGCGACGAGCAGGCGCACGCGACACCGTCCGCGAGCGCGATCAGCATCGCCGGGCTCGTCAAGCACACTGCCTACACCGAACGCGCCTGGATGTCGCGCGTCCACTCCGCACCGCACGAACCGCCTGGCGACAACCGTCCCGTCGAAGAGCGGGCCGCCGACTACGGACGCGACTGGGACGCCTCGCAGGACACCATCGTCGACCTCCTGGCGCTGCTCGACGAGGTGTCGGCCGCCACGGAGGCAGCGGCGCTCGACCCCGGGATCGACCTGTCTGCGCCGGTTCCGGTGCCGCGCGACGCGCCGTGGTTCCCCAAGGACGTCGAAGCGTGGTCGGTCCGCTGGGTGTTCATGCACCTCCTCGAGGAGCTGGCGCGGCACGCAGGTCACGCCGACATCGTCCGCGAGCACCTCGACGGAGCGACCATGTACGAGCTGCTCGCCGCCGCCGAGGGGTGGCCGGAGACGCCGTGGCTGAAGCCCTGGAAGCCGGCTGTGCAAGCGGCGGCTCCCGTTCGGTAGCCCGGCCACCCGGCATACCCTCGTGCCGTGAGCACCACCGACGTGACGGCCGACCCGTCGACGCCCGGTCCGGTCCCCGCGCCCGTGCCGCCCGAGCGGCGGGCGGGCCTGGGTCGCGAGGCGCTCGTGGTCCTCGGTCTGTCGCTCGGCGCGTCGGCCGTCTACGCCGTGCTGCGCATCATCGACCGGCTCACGGTCAACGTGCCGCTGGGCAACCAGTCGTCTTCGCTCAACAACTCAGTGACGCCCGACCGCCCGTGGCTGGACCTGGCCTACCAGCTCGCGAACATCGGGTTCGCGGTCATGCCCGTCCTGCTGGCGCTCTACCTGCTGCGTCGGGTGGAGCCGCCCTCTCTCGAGCGGCCGGCACGGTTCCTGGGTCTCGACCTGCGCCGGCCGGGTTTCGACATCGGTGGTGGCCTGGCGCTGGCAGCACTCATCGGGATCCCTGGGCTGGGGCTCTATCTCGCGGCCAAGGCGCTCGGCATCAACACCCAGGTGGCCGCGGCCAACCTCAGCGGCGCGTGGTGGACCGTGCCGATTCTGCTGCTGTCGGCGATGCAGAACGCGGTCCTCGAGGAGGTCGTCGTCGTCGGCTACCTGATGACCCGGCTGCGGCAGATGGACTGGCGCGTGCCGGTCGTCGTCGGCGCGTCGGCGTTGCTGCGCGGCTCGTACCACCTCTACCAGGGGTTCGGCGCCTTCGTCGGCAACGCCGTGATGGGAGTGGTCTTTGCGCTGGTCTACCTGCGGTGGCGCCGGGTCGGGCCGCTGGTGGTCGCGCACTTCACCCTCGACACGGTGGCGTTCATCGGCTACACGTTGCTCAAGGACCACCTGAGCTGGCTGCACTGATGAGCAGATGATGGGCGACCACTCGCATGTCCCGGAAGCGGGTCAACAGGACCACCGCAGCCGGCTGAGCCTCGTGCTCGCGATCACCAGCGTGGTCCTGGTCGCGGAGATCGGCGGCGCGGTGATCTCCGGCAGCCTCGCCCTGCTCGCCGACGCAGGCCACATGCTCACGGACGTGGCCGGGCTGAGCCTGGCCTGGGCCGCCGCGACGTTGGCCCGACGGCCCGCGACGCAGCAACGGACCTGGGGTTTCCGCCGGGCGGAGGTACTGGCGGCGGCCGCACAGGCCGCCGTCCTGCTGGCCGTCGGCGGTTTCGTGCTGGTCGAAGGGGTGCGCCGCCTGTTCGAGCCACCGGAGGTGTCGTCCGGGGTGATGGTCGTCTTCGGTCTCGTCGGGCTGCTGGGCAACGCCGCCTCGATGCTGGTCCTCGCCGGTGCCAGGTCGGCGAACCTCAACCTGCGAGCAGCCTTTCTCGAGGTCGCTAATGACGCGCTCGGGTCGATCGCCGTCCTGGTGGCAGCACTCGTCATCGCCCTGACCGGCTGGCTACGTGCCGACGCGCTGGCCTCGGTTCTCATCGGTGTCCTGATCCTGCCGAGGACGGTCAAGCTGCTGCGCGAGAGCATCGACGTGCTCCTGGAGTCCACGCCCAAGGACATCGACCTCGGCCAGGTGCGCTCGCGGATGCTCGCTGCGCCGCACGTCCACGAGGTTCACGACCTGCACGTCAGCCAGGTCGCGACCGGGCTGCCGGTGCTCACCGCTCATGTCGTCGTCGACGAGTCGTGCTTCCACGACGGCCACCTGCCGCGAATGCTCGACGACCTCCAAGGCCGCCTCGCCGACGACTTCTCGCTAGAGCACTCGACGATCCAGTTCGAGGCCGCCTCCCACGCCGACCACGAGCAGCCCGGGCACGCGTGACGACCACCCTGGCGCGACACACGGACGCTGGGACGCAGGACCCAACCCGGCTGCATACGATGCACCCCGTGGAAACCGAGGGGCAGCTGCGTCGTCGGCTGCTCGGGGGGCCCATCGACGTCACCCGCAGCCAGCGGCTGCTCGGCTGGCTCGGGCCCCTGGTCGCCATGGTCGTCGGCGGCGTCCTACGGTTCTGGAACCTCGGCGACCCTCATCAGCTGGTCTTCGACGAGACGTACTACGTCAAAGAGGGCTGGTCGATGATCCTGTTCGGGGTCGAGATGCGCAACGACCCGGTCCTGGACGCCGCCAAGCAGATCGACCAGAACTGGACCGCGGGCAACGTCCTTAAGGTCTACGACCCGACCACCGGCGACCTCGTGGTGCACCCTCCGGTCGGCAAGTGGCTCATCGGGTGGGGCGAGCAGCTGTTCGGGATCGACAACTCGTTCGGGTGGCGGTTCGCCCTTTGCGTCATGGGAACTCTGTCGATCTTCATGATCGGTCGCGCCGCCCGCCGGCTGTTCGGCTCGTCCCTGCTCGGCACGGTCGCCGCTATCCTGCTCGCCTTCGAGGGCCACCACTTCGTGCACTCCCGCACGGGTCTGCTCGACCTCATCCTGATGTTCTGGTCGTTCGCCGGTTTCTGCTTCCTGCTGATCGACCGCGACGCCTCCAGGGCTGTGCTTGCTCGCAAGGTCGCCGGCCTGACGACCGCGCAGCTGGTGGGCGCCTACGGCCGGCACGGGCCGAACCTCGGCTGGCGTCCGTGGCGGCTCGCAGCCGGGGTATGCCTCGGGCTGGCTTGCGGGACTAAGTGGTCGGGGGCCTACTTCCTCGTCGTCTTCGGCCTGCTGACCGTGCTCTGGGACCTCGGCGCCCGCCGGGCGGCGGGCGTACCGGCCTGGAAGACCGCCTGGCTGGTCAAGGACACGCCGCTGGCCTTCGTCTGGGTGGCGGTCACGTCGGTCGTCGTCTACTGCCTCAGCTGGTGGGGCTGGTTCGCGACGAGCATCGGCTACAACCGTCATTGGGCCGACACGAACCCGGCCGAGCCCGGGTTCGGCTGGGTCCCGGGCCCGGTGCGCTCCTGGTGGAACTACCACGCGCAGATCCTTCAGTTTCACGAGCACCTGACGTCGGACCACCCGTACAAGACGAACCCGTGGTCGTGGCTCATCCAGGGCCGTCCGACGTCCTTCTTCTACGAGGGACCCAAGAAGGGCGAACAGGGGTGCACGGTCGACCTCTGCTCCAAGGCGATCACCTCGATCGGCACGCCCACCATCTGGTGGGGCGCGACCCTCGCCGTTCTCGTCCTGCTGTTCATGTGGGCGCTGCGCCGCGATTGGCGCGCGGGCGCGATCCTGGCCGGGTTGATGGGCGGGTACGTGCCGTGGTTTGCCCTCGGCGAGCGGACGATCTACTCGTTCTACGCGGTCGCGTTCGTCCCCTACGTGGTGCTCGCGGTCGTCTACGTGCTGGGAATGGCCATCGGCGGTCCGTCGGCGAGACCGGTACGCCGGCGGTTGGGCCTCGGGCTCACGGGAGCCCTCTGCGTGTCGACGGTCGGGTTGTTCGCCTTCTTCTACCCGATCTACACGGCGCAAGTCGTGCCGTATGCGTTCTGGAGCGCCCACATGTGGTTCCCCAGCTGGATCTGAGGCTGGCTCAGATGCGCGCGTTGCGCAGCCGCAGGGCGTTGCCGATGACGCTGACCGAGGACAGCGACATGGCGGCGGCAGCGATGACGGGAGACAGCAGTATGCCGAAGAACGGGTAGAGAACGCCGGCAGCGATCGGGATGCCGACGACGTTGTAGACGAACGCGAACACGAGGTTCTGGCGGATATTGGACATGGTCCGCTGGGACAGCGAGCGGGCTCGCACTATTCCGCCCAGATCGGCGCCGAGCAGGGTGATCCCCGCGCTCTCCATGGCCACGTCGGTGCCTGAACCCATCGCGAGGCCTACGTCCGCGGCCGCGAGCGCCGGGGCGTCGTTCACACCGTCGCCGGCCATGGCGACCACGTGTCCCTGGTCGCGCAGCCGGGACACGACCTTGCTCTTGCCATCGGGCAGCACCCCGGCCTCGACCCGGTCGATGCCCAGACGCCTGGCGACGGCCTCGGCGGTGACCCGGTTGTCGCCCGTCACCATGACGATGTCGATACCCGCCCCGCGCAGGGCCGAGAGGGCTCGTGGCGTCGATGCCCGCACCGGGTCGGCGATGGCCAGCAGACCGGCGAGCTGTCCGTCGACTCCGACGAGGACCACGGTCGCACCGTCGCTGCGCAGCCGGTCGGCCTCGGCGGTCAGACTCGAGGCGTCCAGCTGCTGCTCTGAGAGCAGGTCCGCGCTCCCGAGGACGACCCGGCGACCCTCCACGGTTCCGAGGACCCCTCGACCCACGGGCGCGTCGAAGTCCACGACCTCGGGGACGGCGAGGCCGGCCTCGGCGGCGGCAGCAAGGACCGCGTGGGCGAGCGGATGCTCGGAGGCGCGTTCGACGCCGGAAGCGAGGCGCAGGACCTCGTGAGACGAGAACCCTTCTGCCGCAAGAGTCGTCGTCACCGACGGCCGGCCCTCAGTCAGTGTCCCCGTCTTGTCCACGACGAGCGTGTCGACCTTCTCGAGTCGCTCGAGCGCCTCGGCGTTCTTGACCAGGACGCCGAGCTCGGCCCCGCGCCCGACCCCCACCATGATCGACACTGGTGTGGCCAGGCCGAGGGCACAGGGACACGCGATGATGAGAACGGTCACGGCGGCGATGAGGGCATGGGCGAGGCGTGGGTCGGGACCCACGATCGCCCACACCACGAACGCCAGGACGGCGACGGCGACGACCGCCGGCACGAACACGGCGGCCACTCGGTCGGCCACGCGTTGGATCGGGGCTCGGGAGCGCTGCGCCTCGGCGACCATCGCCACGATGCGCGCCAACATGGTGTCGCGGCCGACGCCGTCGGCGCGCATCACCAGACTGCCGCTCTGGTTGATCGTCCCTCCGACGACGGTGTCACCGGGCCCTTTGGACACCGGCATCGACTCGCCGGTCACGAGCGACTCGTCGAGCGACGAGCGACCGTCCTCGACGGTGCCGTCGACGGGGACCCGTTCACCGGGACGGACCCGAAGCCGGTCGCCGACCTGAACGTCGGCGAGGTCGACCTCCTCGTCGGAGCCCGTGTCACCGGCGTCACGGATCCGGCGCGCGGTTTTCGGGGTGAGGTCGAGCAGCGCTCGGATGGCGCCCGAGGTCTCGTCTCGGGCGCGCAGCTCGAGGACCTGGCCGAGCAGTACGAGGACGGTGATGACCGCAGCCGCCTCGAAGTAGACGTCGACCGTGCCACCCATCCCGCGGAACGCATCGGGGAAGATCCCCGGCACCAGCGTGGCGACCACGCTATAGACGTAGGCGACCCCGGTGCCCATCGCGACGAGAGTGAACATGTTGAGGTTCCAGGTCCGGACCGAGGCCCACCCCCGCACGAAGAACGGCCAGCCCGCCCACAGCACCACCGGTGTCGTGAGCACGAGCTGGACCCACGTCGAGGCGGTCGGCGAGACGACGTCGGATACCTGGCCGAACAGGTGGGTGCCCATCTCCAGCAGGACCACGGGCAGGGCCAGGGCGAAGCCCACCCAGAACCGCCGTGTCATGTCGGTGAGCTCGGCGCTGGGGCCGTCGTCGGCCGTGACCTCGACAGGTTCGAGGGCCATCCCGCAGATCGGGCACGCCCCGGGTCCGCTCTGGCGGACCTGCGAGTGCATCGGACAGGTGTATGCCGCGTCAGTGCCGCGCACGAGGTCTGGCACCGTGGCTGCGGTGGGCTCCGGCGTGGCGTGGTGGTGGCTCATAGTCGAAGAATACCCCTAGGGGGTATGCCTGCGTCTATCGGCACGCGTTCGCCGTCAAGATCGCGTCAGGAGGAGCCTCAACCGGGCCGCATGGTGTTTCGCTGAGGGCATGGCCGACTTCCTGCTCCTGCGGAACCGCCCGTGGCTCCTGGTCGCGACTGCCCTCGTTCCACTCGGGGTCGCTGCCCTGCTCGCCCTGGTTCGCGACGACATCAGCACGGCGACCGCCGTGCTCGTCCTCGTGCTTGTCGTCGTGGCCGCGTCATCAACCGGTGACCGAGCGGCTGGCTTTCTCGCCGCGGTCTCGAGCGGCCTGTTCTTCGACTTCTTCCTGACCCAACCCTACGAGACCCTCGCGGTGACCGACCCCGCAAACGTGGAGACCTTGGTCCTGCTCGTGCTCGTCGGCATCGGCGTCACCGAGCTCGCCCTGTGGGGGCGGCATCAGCAGGCCGGGGCCAGTCGAAGCCTTGGCTACCTCGACGGCGTTCTCGGTGCGGCCGAGACCGTGGCATCTCGTGACCCGGACGCCGACGACATGGTGGCGCTGGTCGCGACCGAGCTACAGGCGCTGCTGCGCCTCGACCGATGCCGGTTTGCGCCCGTCGCACCCGATCTGCGCACCGTCGTCCAGCCTGACGGCACGGTCCGGCAAGGAAGTCGCGAGATCGAGGCGGGACGTCACGGGCTGCCGACGGACGAGGAGATCCTGCTCCCGGTGCGCAGTGGCGGCCGCGTCGTCGGAGCGTTCGTGCTGACCGCCGCGACGGCGGTCCGCCGACCCGGTCGCGAGCAGCTGCGGGTGGCCGTGCTGCTCGCTGACCAGGTCGGTTCGGTGGTCGCCCGAACGGGGACCTGACGGGTCCGGTCAGGCCGGCGCAGCGCTGTCGAGGTCCGGCAAAGCCTCCCGGTCGCGCGAAGCCGCGTGACCGCCGGACCCGGACTCCGGGCGACGGTGCGCCAGTCGGGTCCCCTCGATGTCCACGTGCGGGATCACCTTGTCGAGCCACGCCGGTAGCCACCAGGCCGCGTCGCCAATCACGTTCATCAGGGCGGGGATCAGGGTCATGCGCACCACGAAGGCGTCGAAGAACACGGCGATCGCGAGCGCGAAGCCCATTGACTGGATCAACGCGTTGGCCTGGAAGATGAAGGCCGCGAACACCGAGATCATGATGATGGCCGCGGCCGTGACGACCCGGGCACCGTGCCGGAAGCCGTCCACCACCGCGCCGCGGGCGTCTCGTCGGTGAACGTAGGACTCGCGCATTCGCGTCACGAGGAAGACCTGGTAGTCCATCGCCAGCCCGAACACGATCCCGATCAGCAGCACAGGCATGAAGCTGACCAGCGGCGCGGGTTCGACCAGTCCGAACAGGTGCTTCTGGAAGACCAGGACCGTGAGCCCGAGGGTGGCCAGCAGGGAGAGCAGGAAACCCAGCGTCGCCGTCAACGGCACGAGGAGCGAGCGGAACACGAGCACGAGCAGGACGAAGGCCAGCCCGATCACGACTGCCAGATAGGGCGGCAGCGCCTCGGACAGCCGCTGCGACACGTCGCTCTGGATCGCGGTCACCCCGGTCACGCCGAGGACCGTTCCGGTCTGCTCCTCGATAGAGCGCTGCCCGTCGCGCAACCCGTTGAGCAGGTCGAGGGTGGCCTGGTCATCCGGCCCGCTGCGCGGCGTGATGAGCACCTGCGCGCCGGTGCCTGCCTGGTTGGTCCCGATCACCTGGGCGTTCGCCACGTCGCCGCGGTTGGCTGCCCACTGCGTGACTGCTCCGTATGCCTGTCCGCGCCCCGCCGCGTCGGGGAGGGCGCGGGCGTCGACAACAAGGAGTAGTGGGCCACCGCGGCCTGCTCCGAACGCGGCCGTCTGCAGGTCCGCAGCGCGTCGCTGGGTAGTGCCGGAGGATGCTGTCGAGTCGCTGGGGAGGGCTAGGTGCAGGTCCTTTGCCGGGATGGCCAGAGCACCAAGGCCGAGCACCGCCAGCAGGACGACGACAATAGGAGCCCGCGCGACGAGCCGTGCCCAGCGCACGCCGTTGTTGGTGCGCGGGCGCGCCGCGAACCCGTGGTCCTGCGGCAGGTCGGCGCTGGTCGCGACCGAGCTCTCCGGCGGGGCTTCGTGCCGGCCGCGACTGCGGTCCCGGACCCGCCCGGCGAAGGCCTTGGACTTCAACATCCCGAGCAGCGCGGGAAGCAGGGTGAGCGCGATGAGGACCGCGGCGAAGACGGTGCCCGCAGCAGCCAGACCCATTGCGGTCAGGAACGGGATCCGGACGACGGCAAGGGCAGCCAGGGCGATGAGGACCGTCAGACCGGCGAAGACGACGGCGCTGCCCGCGGTGCCGACCGCACGGCCCATTGCCTCCTGCCGGTCGTCGGTCGAGTCCAGCTCGGTGCGGTAGCGGGACAGGATGAACAGCGCGTAGTCGATCCCCACCGCCAACCCCAGCATCACCGCAATGATCGGGGTGGTCGAGCCGATGTCGGTGAAGGCGGTCGCAGCGGTCACGCCGAGGAACCCGATCCCCACTCCGACGACGGCCGTGATCAACGGAAGACCGGCCGCCACGAGCGACCCGAAGGTGAGGATCAGCACGACCCCAGCGACGAGGAGCCCGAGCGCCTCGCTCTTGCCGTCGACCGCCACGGCGCCTTGCAGACCGCTGCCGGACGCCTCGACGACCAGGCCGGACGCCCGTCCGGAGTCCATAACCGCGGTGACCGCGTCCCGCGTCGATGCTTTGACGTCACCCGGCGACTTCGCATCGAACGTGAACGAGACCGTCCCGACCCGGCCGTCGGCACTCAGCGGGAGGAGTGCCTTGGCGTTCGACTCGGCGACCGCCTGGGGCTGACCGGCATGCACGGCACCTGCGACCGCCTTCTCGAACTGAGCCGCCGCGACCTGCACCGGGTTGCCGAGCCGGTCCGGCGAGACGATCTGCGGGACTTGCCTCAGTCTGACGAGCATCGTGTCGACGGCTGACGAGTATGCGGACTCGCTCAGCCGGCGTCCCTCGGGGGCGGCGATGACGAGGGTGCCGCTCGCTGCGTCCACCGAGGCTCCACCCCCCAGTCCCAGGTCGGTCTGCAGCGTCTGGGCCTGCTCCGAGGGAATGCCCGGGATGCTGAAGGCGTCGTTCATCGGCTTCGAGATGGCGACCGCGGTGATGCCGACCGCCACGAGGACGACGATCCAGACGGCCACGAAGGCCGGCCACCGGCGGTAGGCGGTGCGGCCGAGACGGTAGAGAAGAGTGGCCATGCGGGGGGCTCCTGGACGAAGGGGACGGAGTGCACGCCATCGTGCGGAGTTCCTATGGGTTTCAAGCGGGTTGGCGCAGGGTTTGAGAAGGGGGTGGGAGTGTCTCAGCCGACGAGAGAACGGGCGCCCTGCAGCGTGGCGGCAAAGGCGGTCGCCAGGTCGCCCTCCGAGCGACCGCTCACGAGCTCCTCGAGGGCGACCTCATACAGCGCGACGACGATGGCGACGGCGAGCCTGGGGCGCACGTCGCTCGCGGCATACCCCTCACGGCTCGAGATCTCCTGCCGGAACTGCGCGACGTATGCCTCGAAACGCTCCTGGTCGCGGCTGAGCAGCCGCGGGTTCTTGGTGAACACGTCGCGGCCGATGCGCATCTGGGCCGGTGTGGGGGCCACCGACCCGATGATCTCGGTGGCAAGGCCGGCCAGGTCGAGCAACAGGTGACCGGTCGGGCCGCCAGCCCGGAAGGTGGCGAGGCTCGTTTCCTCGACGACCGGCATCTCGCCCAGGACCGCCTCCTCCTTGCCGGAGAAGTAGTTGAACAGGGTCCGGCGCGACAGGCCCACCGCGTGCGCGAGCTGGTCCATCGTGAAACCGTCGAGCCCATGCGTCGCGGCCAGCGACTGGGCGGCGACCGTGATGGCGCGCGAGGTGGCCCGATGGCGGCGTCGGCGACCGTCGGCGGCACGGATCTCGGGAAGAGCAGGTATGCCCCGGCCGCCGTCGCGGACCCCGGATGCGGCCACCGTCCGAGCTGCACTTTCAGTCACAGAGTGCAGTTTGCATTATGGACAACCAGAGTGTAAATCGAAGTGTGACACCGCGACGGCTTGATATGACACCACAATGGTGTCACCATGGTGGTGTGGAACTCGGACCATACCTGATCGACCTTCAGCGCCAGCTGGTAGCAACTGCGGCCAACGGCACTGAGGACTCCCGTGCCGTCGCCGAACGGCTCGCTGCCGGACTGGATGCCGCGGCGCGTCTGGTGCTCCTCGACGCCCTGTCGGCTGCGGCCGGCGAGATCACCCGTGACCTCGCGCCTGGCTCGGTCGACATGCGACTGCGGGGTCGTGACATCGACTTCGTCGTCACTTCGCCCAACACCGAGCCGGATGCAGACGAGCGGACCGCTGGCACCGTCGACGTCGATGACGCGAGCACCTCGCGCACGACGCTCCGGCTGCCGGACGCCCTCAAAGCGCGGGTGGACGAGGCCGCAGCGGCCGACGGACTGTCGGTCAACACCTGGCTGGTCCGCGCAGTTGCGGCCGGCCTCCAACCCAAGCAACGCCGATCCGCACAGCGCACGCTGCGCACGGGCGACAGCTTCGCGGGCTGGGCCCGCTAACCCGCCCAGCCCACCACCTCCACCCACCACGCGCCAGCGCGAGGTCGGACAAACGCGCCTACGGAAGGAAAGGCATCAGCATGCCCACGTACACCACCCCCAACCCGGTCGACCTCGCGATCAACCTGCAGGTCGGCCGAATCGAGGTCGTCTCTGGCGAGCGCGCTGACACGGTTGTGACCGTGGTCCCCAGCAACCCGGCGAAGGCAGTCGACCGGCGAGGCGCGGACGAGACCAAGGTCGACTTCGACGGTCAGCGTGTCACCATCGTCGGCCCGCGGCCCCGCATCAGCTGGTTCGGTCCGACCGAGTCGGTGGACGTGAGGGTCGAGGTGCCGACGGGGTCGCGGTTGACCGTCGAGATCGCGGTCGGCGGCGTGCGCACCCTCGGACGCCTCGGCGCCACCCGCATCAAGGGTTCTCTCGGCGCCGTGGAGGTCGACACCACCGCGGACCTGTGGCTGCGCGCCGGGCATGGCAACGCGACCGTGGGCACCGCCGAGGGCGCCGTCGAGATCACAGCGGACCATGGCCAGATCCGCGTCGGCCGGGTCACTGGTGACGCGATCCTCAAGGCGTCGCACGGCACCATCGTGGTCGAGGAGTCCGGCGGTGACCTCGACGCGAAGCTCTCCTACGGCGACCTCGAGATCACGAGGGCGCTTGCCTCCGTTGTCGCGAAGACCGCCTACGGAAGCATCCAGCTACGAGAAGTCTCGAGCGGTTCAATCCAGGTCGAGAGTGGCTTCGGCGAGGTCACCATCGGGGTGCGGTCCGGCGTTCCCGCCTGGCTCGACCTGTCCTCGAAGGACGGGCAGGTCCGCAATGAGCTCGTCAGCGACCGCGGTCCCGAGGCGTCCGAACATGCCGTCGCTGTACGTGCGCGCACTCAGTACGGCGACATCGACATCCGACGCGCGCGATGAGCTCGATCGACCAACAGAGAGGCACTGATATGACCACCGCGGCGATCGACGTCCACGGGCTACGGAAGTCCTACGGCGAAAACCTCGTGCTCGACGACGTCGACCTCACCGTGAGCGCAGGCACCGTCCTCGCGCTGCTCGGCCCGAACGGCGCCGGGAAAACCACTACGGTGCACATCCTGTCCACGCTCGTGCGGCCGGACGCCGGCGTCGCGACGGTCGCCGGATGTGACGTCATGCACGACCCCGACGGCGTACGAGCCGCGATCGGACTCACCGGCCAGTTCTCCGCGGTCGACAGCCTGCTCACGGGCGAGGAAAACCTGTTGCTGATGGCCCGGCTGCGGCACCTCGGTGCGAAGCGCTCGAAGACGCGGGCGGCCGAGCTGCTCGAACAGTTCGACCTCGTCGAGGCCGCTCGCAAGCCGCTCGCCACCTATTCGGGCGGGATGCGCCGCCGCCTCGATCTCGCGATGACGCTCGTAGCGACACCGACGGTGATCTTCCTCGATGAGCCCACCACCGGCCTCGACCCCCGCAGCCGCCACACCATGTGGGACATCGTGCGCGGACTTGTCGCGGAGGGCACGACCGTCATGCTCACCACCCAGAACCTCGACGAGGCGGATGAGCTCGCGGACCAGATTGCGGTCCTCGATGATGGGCGCATCGTCGCCGACGGGACGCCCGACGAGCTCAAGCGCCTCGTACCGGGTGGGCACATCCGGCTCCGGTTCGCGGATGCCGCGGGGCTTGACGCCGCCTCGCACCTGCTCGCCAACTCCGCTCGCGACGACGCCGCGCTCGCACTGACCGTTCAGAGCGACGGAGGAGTCGGCGCGCTGCGCACCCTGCTCGACCGCCTTGACGCGGTCGGCCTCGAGGTCGACGACCTCAGTATCCACACCCCCGACCTCGACGACGTGTTCTTCGCCCTCACCGGCAAGAAGGACCAGTCCGGCCGGGTAGAAACGAAGGGAACCGCATCATGACCGCCATCCCCACCCAGCGCCCGGGCGCCACCGGCACCCGTTCCCAGTCTCATCTGGTCGCGGACTCCATCACGATGCTCCGACGCAACCTGCTGCACATCGTCCGCTACCCGGCCCTGTCGATCTTCGTCATCGGCGGCCCGGTGGTGATCCTGCTCCTGGTCGTGTTCGTCTTCGGCGGAACCCTCGGCGCCGGCCTGCCCGGCGCGAACCCCGGCGGTGGGCGGGAGGCGTACCTTGCCTACGTCGTGCCGGGCATCCTGCTGATCACCATCGCGGGCACTGCCGGCGGCACCGCAACGACGGTCGCGATGGACATGACCGAGGGCATCACCGCGCGGTTCCGCACGATGGCGATCTCGCGGGCCGCAGTGCTCGCCGGACACGTGCTCGGTAACACGATCCAGGCGGTCATCGCCGTCGCCCTGGTCCTCTGCGTCGGGCTGTTGATCGGGTTCCGCCCCACCGCGGGGCCCTTCGGGTGGTTCGCTGCTGTCGGCCTTGTCGTGCTCATCTCCTACGCGATCAGCTGGCTCGCGGTCGGCATGGGGATGCAGTCGAAGTCCGTCGAGACGGCGAGCAACCTGCCCCTCATCCTGACCCTCCTGCCGTTGCTCGGCAGCGGCTTCGTGCCGACGGCCTCGATGCCGTCAGGCCTGCAGTGGTTCGCGCAGTACCAGCCGTTCACCCCGTTCATCGAGACCATCCGCGGACTGCTGCTCGGCACCCCGCTCGGCTGGAACCCGGTGCTCGCGATCGGATGGTGTGTCCTGATCGCGACCGCCGGGTACGCCTGGTCGATGGCGATCTACGAACGCAGGTCGGTGCGCTGAGTGGACGTTGCACAGTCGTCGACGAGATTGCGCGAAGATTGACCTGATGCAACCTCTGGGACGATCCGCTCATGGATGTAGGCGCAGGGTTTGGCCTGGCCTCAGCTGTCCGCACGTGTCGACGTCGTGGTCGTCGACGTAGGCGATGACGGGGTAGCCGCCGGTGGGTGGGTGGTCGGCGAGGAAGAGCACGGGTTTGCCTGATGGGGGGATCTGCAGGGCGCCCCGCACCATACCTTCGCTGGGTAGTTCGTCGGTGCGGGCCCGCTCCAGCGGGGTGCCGTCCAGGCGCAGTCCGACGCGGTTACTGTCGCTCGAGACGATGTAGGCCTGGCCTACCAGCGTGGCCCAGGCCTGGTTGGTGAACCAGTCCCGACGCGGGCCGAGACTGACCCGGACGGTGACGCTGCCGCCTTCTGGATCGGCAACCGGCGCCACGTCGACGCCAGGTGGCGGGAGGTACGGGTCCCCGATGGGAAGCACGTCGCCGCTCCTCAGCGGTGTCGCTCCAAGCCCCGACAGGACGTCGGTGGAGCGGGACCCGAGCACGAGGTCTGTCATGAGCCCGCCGCGAACTGCCAGGTAGGTGCGCAGCCCCGAGACCGGCGTCCCAAGCTGCAGTTCATACCCGGCTGGTATGGAGGTAGGTGCGTTATGCACGAAGCCCCCCACACAGCGTGCCCCCGTGGTCGCCACGACGAGGTCCTGGTTGGCGCGCAGCCGTAAGCCGCCGAAGGTCACCTCCAGGGCGGCGGCGTTCTCGGGGTTGCCGACCAAACGGTTGGCCAGCTGGTAGGAGCTGCGGTCGCACGCTCCAGAGCGACCGATGCCGAGGGCGGCCTGGCCCGGGCGGCCGAGGTCTTGCACGGTGGTGAGTGCGCCGGTAGCCAACACGGTGACCGAGCCGTTCATCGTCGGTCCTCGGCGCTGAACTGGACTCGGGTCCCGGGACGGAGCAGCGCCGCGGGTTCGCGAGACGGGTCGAACATCGCCAGCTCGGTCCGGCCGATCAGCTGCCAGCCGCCGGGTGACTCGCGCGGGTAGACACCTGTGAAGCCGCCGCCCAGGCCGACGGACCCGGCGGGCACCTTCTTGCGTGGCGATGCCCTGCGGGGCACCTCCTCCTGCCAGGCCTCTGACGTCATGTACCCGAAGCCGGGGGCGAACCCGGTGAACGCCACGGTCCATACCTGGCTGGTGTGCCGGCGTACCAGCTCGTCGCTGTCGCAGCCGAGAAGCTGAGCAGCTTCTTCCAGGTCCTGCCCGTCGTAGGTGACGGGGATGTCGACACGCTCCCCACCTTCGAGCCCGCCATCGCGCGGCGTCGTGTGTCGGACGGCGTTCTCGACGGACGACAGGCTGGTGACCGCGGGGTCGATGACGACCAGCAGGGTGCTCGCTGCCGGCACGACGTCGAGGACCCCCTGGGGCAGGTTCTCGACGAGTGCGGCGTAGAGCCCGAGTACGTGGTCCAGGTCGTCCAGCTCGATGAGCAGAGCCGTGGTGCCGCTCGGGAGGACACGCATCAGGCGACGAAGGAGGCGACGGTGACTCCGGCCGCGGCCAGCGCTGCCTTGACCGATCGGGCGATCTCGACGGCACCGGCGGTGTCGCCGTGCACGCAGATCGACCCGGCCATGACGGTCAGCGACCCGCCCTCGACGTCGTTGATCGGTTCACCGGTCGCGATGGCGACACACCGCTGGGCGATCTCCTCGGCGTCCTCGAGCACCGCCCCGGGTAGCCGCCGTGAGACCAGCGTCCCCTTCGGTGTGTAGGCCCGGTCGGCGAATGCTTCGGGCACGGTGGACAGCCCGGCCTCTTTGGCTCGACGGAGCCAGGCCGAGCCGGGGAGGCCAAGAACGGGGAGGCTCGCGTCGTAGTCCAGGATCGCGGCAACGACGGCAGCGGCCTGTTCTTCGTGGTGGACGATCGCGTTGTAGAGGGCCCCGTGCGGTTTGACGTAGGCGACGCGCGAGCCGGCCACGGCGGCGAACGCCTGCAGCGCTCCGATCTGGTAGATGACGTCCTGGGTCAAGGCGTCGGGTTCGATGTCGATGAACCGTCTGCCGAAACCGGGCAGGTCGCGGTAGCCCACCTGCGCGCCGATGACCACCCCTCGTTCGGCCGCCTGGCCGCAGACCCGGCGCATGATCGAGGCGTCGCTGGCGTGGAAGCCGCAGGCGACGTTGGCGCTCGTGACGACGTCCAGCAGCGCGTCGTCCTCACCAAGAGTCCAGTGGCCGAATCCTTCTCCGAGGTCACTGTTCAGGTCGATGGTGATCATGAGAAGAGCTTCTGTATACCGGTCAGTGAGTCGAAACCGAGATAGACGGTCAATATCCAGGCAATGACACCGACGGAAAGCAGCCAGCGGGGGTACTGGTATCCGCCCAGGAGGTCACCCCGTCGGGCAGCGATCCAGAGCAGGATGCCCAGTCCGAACGGCAGGATCAGCCCGTTGAAGGCGCCGGCGAAGATCAGCAGCTTGACCGGCGTGGTCTGAGCCACCAGCAAGACCACCGTGGAGACGAGGATGAAGCCGCATACGACCCAACGCTCCCAACGGGTCACCCACGAGCCCAACACCTTCAGGAACGACGTGGAGGTATAGGAGGCGCCGATCACCGACGTCACTGCGGCGGACCACATGATCACCCCGAACAGGATCTCTCCGCCCCTGCCCAGCGCGTGCTGGAAGGCGGAGCCGGGAGGGTTGGCCGGGTCGAGCTTCGCACCGCCGGCCACCACACCCAGGACCGCCAGGAACAGCAGCACTCGCATCACGGCGGTGATCAGCACACCAGAGATCGAGCTGCGGGCAATCTGGCCCGCGAACTCCGCTCCTTTGATCCCGTTGTCCACCAGCCGGTGGGCTCCGGCATACACGATGTACCCCCCGACGGTGCCGCCGATCAGGGTGGTGATCACCAGGAAGCTGATGGTGTCCGGGGCAACCGTCTGCCGGAGGGCCTCGCCGACCGGCGGCTGAGTCTTTACTGCGACGAAGACGGTCAGGGCAATCATCACCACGCCGAGAATGACCACCACCCGGTCCATGGCTACTCCGGCGCGGCGGATCAGGAAGATAGCGATAGCAACACACGCAGAGATGGACGCGCCCACCCGCACGTCAAGCCCGAAGATGGCGTTCAGACCGAGCGAGGTCCCGGCAAGGTTGCCGATGTTGAACACCAACCCGCCCATCACGTCAAGCGCGGCCAGCACGTAGCCGGCGCCGGGGAGCACGCTGTTGGCCAGGTCCTGGGCCCGACGTCCCGCCACCCCGATGACGCGCCAGACGTTCAGCTGGATCGCGATGTCGAACAGGATCGACACCAGGATCGCGAACGCGAAGGCGGCACCGAGCTGCGCGGTGAACGTCGTGGTCTGGGTGATGAAGCCTGGCCCGATCGCCGAAGTCGCCATGAGGAACATGGCTCCGAGGAACTTCGAGCGGCCGCTCAGCTGGGCGTCGGGAGCGGCGCCCTCGGGGAGGGCAGCTCCCGCGGCCCCGCTCGCTGACCCTCCCGGCGGCCCCCCTGGTGCCGAGGGCTGCGGTTCGGCTGGGGTGGGGGTCATCTGGGCTCCAGGAGTCGTCGGGTGCACGACCAGGGTGGGGCAGGCCGCGCTGAGCTACCGGTCGCCGATCCTACAAATCGTTGAACAATCCGACAAGAGTTATGGTGAACGTCTTACGGGCTGATCAGGTCAGGAGACGATGATGGAGGCATGGTGACACGTGTGGGGGCAGCCGAATGTGCCGACGAGCGCCCAGCTTGGCTGGGCGCACTCGCCCAGGACATGCAACGGCTCGACCACCGCAGCACCGCAGAGCGGGTGGCCGGACTCTTACGCCGATCGATTACCGAGGGGGAAATGCCGCCGCGTACGCATTTGTCTGAAGAGCAGCTCATCGCGGTGTTCCAGGTGTCTCGTAACACCCTGCGGGAGGCCTTCCGCCTTCTGACCCATGAGGGCCTGCTGACCCGGTGGCTGCATCGGGGGGTCTACGTTCGTGAGCTCACCGAAGCGGACCTGGTGGACCTCTACCGGCTGCGCCGCATCATCGAGTGCTCCATCGTGCGCGATCTGGACGACCCGGGAGACGATCTGCTGCGTCCCCTGCTCGACGATGTCAAGGCGAGTCAGGAATCGATCGAACGCGGCGACTGGGTGTCGGTCGGGACCGCCAACATGAGCTTCCACGCCCACCTCGTGGCGCTGGCCGGCAGTCCCCGAACCAACGAGGTGATCGAGACCCTGTTGGCCCAGCTGCGCTTAGCCTTCCACACCGCCGCCAGTCCGCAGCGCCTCCACGAACCCTACGTTGCCCGCAACCGCGCACTGCTCGACCTGATCACCGAGGGTGAGTACGAACAAGCCGCCGGCCAGCTGGAGGTCTACCTGCAGGACTCCCGCGCCGAGTTGGTCAACGCCATCCGAGGGCAGCGGATCCACGCCAACGGCTCACCCGGAGCCGCGCAGATGAGGACGCTGCACTCTCGCTGATTCCCCGGCTGCCAACTCCTTGACCACCCGGGATAGAAGCAGGCGACCACCGCGCAAGGGCTGTCCTGAATTTATGGGCAATCATGAAGACTCGGTCTGCCGCACGGTGGACAACTCAGAAGGCCGGACCCATGTCCAGGAATCGGATTGTTGATCCGGGTGCACTGGCGTTGGCTGCTGCCATAGCGCAGCGCACCAGCCGGGTCAGTCCGGTACCCATCGAAGGGATCGCCATGACCGCTGCCACCGGCCACTTCACCCAGCCGCCCGCTCCATTCAGCACGCTTGAGGCTGCACAGTCGACCCCGGCCGAGGCGCGCCAGCGCTACCGGAGCGGGCTTACGGCTCCCACTACCGGGTGGGCCGCCGGCTTCACGCAGGCCAACCTGGTGATCCTGCCACAGGACTGGGCCTTCGACATGCTGTTGTTTGCTCAGCGCAACCCGCAGCCGGTACCGCTGCTGGACGTCACCGAACCCGGCGCTATCAGCACGGGGCTGGCCCCGAGCGCTGACCTACGCACCGATCTGCCCCGGTACCGGGTATGGCGCAACGGTCAGCTTGTCGACGAGCCCAAGAACGTGACGAGCTTGTGGCGGGACGATCTGGTGACCTTTCTGATCGGCTGCAGCTTTAGTTTCGAGACCGCGTTGCAGCAAGCCGGTGTCCGGGTTCGCAACATCGAGCAGGGCCGCAACGTCTCGATGTTCCGAACCAATGTCGCGTGCCGTCCGGCCGGGCGGCTGTCTGGACCGCTGGTGGTGTCGATGCGTCCAATCCCTGCTACGCAAGTCGTGACGGCGGTGCAAGTGACTGCACGGATGCCTCAGGTGCACGGCGCGCCGGTGCATGTAGGAGCCCCCCAGGGCCTGGGGATCACCAATCTGTTGGCCCCGGACTATGGCGACCCGGTGGACGCGGACGAGGACGACGTTCCAGTGTTTTGGGCCTGCGGTGTCACTCCGCAGGCCGCGTTGCTGGCATCCCGCCCACCATTCGCCATCACGCACGCCCCGGGATACATGTTCATCACTGATGTCCCGGACTCGGCGTATCGCGAGCCTTGAACTCTGGACCGTGTGAACCCAGGAAGGGCGAATGACAGTGACGAAACCCCGCCCCAACACAGGTGTTTGTGCTGGTGGGGCGGGGTTTTGTTGGGGTGGAGCTGCGGGGATTCGAACCCCGGACCTTCTCATTGCGAACGAGACGCGCTACCACCTGCGCCACAGCCCCTTGGTGCCATTAGTGCGACCGAAACCATAACATCCGCGACACCTCGCTGGTGCGCAACCAGTCCTGCCCCGAGACCGGGGCAGCGCATACGCTCGCCAGTATGCCGCCCTCCGACCACCCCACCCAGACCGCGTCGAGCGTGCCCCCGCTGATGCGGGCCGCCAGCGAATGGGCCTGGCGGCTGCTGGTCGTCGCTGCTGCGCTGATCGGGTTCCTGTTCCTCCTCGGCTTCCTCTCCGAGGTCGTCATCCCGCTTGTCGTCGGAGTCTTGCTCGCCGCGCTGCTCTCGTCAGTGCACCGTCGGCTGAGCAGGCACATGCCGAGAGGCGCGGCCGCCGGGCTGACCGTCGTGGGGACGTTGATCGTCATCGCCGCCCTACTCACCCTGGTGGGCTCACAGATCAGCGGCGGGTTCGGCCAGATGTCGGCTCAGGTGAGCGACGGAATCGTCCAGATCCGCGACTGGATCCGCACCACCTTCAACATCACGGACACCCAGTTCGACCAGTACACCGACGACATCAAGCGCTTCCTGTCGAACGCCAACCTCGGGTCGTCGTTGGCCAAGGCGGGCGTGACTGCTGGGCACTTCGTGGCCGGGACCTTCATCGCGCTGTTCTCGCTCTTCTTCTTCCTCTACGACGGGCCGCGCATCTGGGCCTGGGTGGTGCAGCTGTTTCCCCGGGCGGCGCGCGACCGGGTGGACTCCTCGGGAGTCGTCGCGTGGGGCCAGCTGAGCGCATATACGCGCGCAACGGTGTTGGTGGCCGCGGTCGACGCCGTCGGCATCACAGTCGGCGCCCTCGTGCTGCGGGTGCCGTTCGCGCTCGCCATCGGCGTGCTCGTCTTCCTCCTGTCGTTCATCCCCATCGTGGGCGCCCTGCTCAGTGGGGCGGTGGCGGTGCTCATCGCTCTCGTCGCCCACGGCCCGGTCACCGCACTGGTCATGCTTGCCGTCGTCATCGGCGTCCAGCAGCTGGAGTCACACGTCCTGCAGCCGTTCATCCTCGGCCGCTCCGTTCGGGTCCACCCGGTCGGGGTCATCCTCGCGATCGCGACTGGCGCGATCCTCGCGGGGATCGTCGGCACCCTGGTCGCCGTGCCGACCCTCGCGGTGGTCAAGGCGGTCGCCCAGCACCTGTTCGCCGGCACGGCCGAGCCTGCGGAGCCGCCCGACGCACCCGACGGGCCCGAGGTCATCCCGGGGACTCAGGACACCGAGGACACCGAGGACGCCTGGAGCTGAGCCTCAGCTGCTGCTGGCGACGTTGATCAGCCACTCGACGCCGAACTTGTCGGTCAGCGAGCCGTACTCGTCACCCCACATCTGCTTCTCCAGGGGCGTCGTGACCGTGGCGCCGTCGGAGAGCTTCTCCCAGTAGCCCTTGAGCGCCTCGGCCTCGTCCCCGCTCAGGCTGACGACGAAACCGCCTTGGGGCTTGCGCTCCATGAACGACGGGGTGTCGGCGCCCATCAGGGTGAACCCGGCGTCGGTCTCGAGCTGCGCGTGCATCACCAGGGCGCCGTCGGGGCCCTCGGTGCCGAACTCGCCGAAGGTGTTGCTCATCATCACGCCGCCGAAGACGGACTGGTAGAACGTCATCGCCTCGGCGGTGTTGGTGCCGAAGCTGAGATAGGGGCACAAAGTCTGGGACATGGGAGCTCCTTTGTCGCGATCCGATGGGTCACGACAGTAGACCGCCCGACACCGACAAACTCATCGCCGAGCGTCCAGTCGACGCTCAGATGGCGGTCAGCTCCCGCTGGCGCGACGCCGCCCGTGGGCAGCCACCATGAGCTCGATCTCGTCATCCTCGACCTCGATCGGGACGGGCCGCCCGGGGTCGGTGGCGGGCCGAGCCGGACGAGGGCCTGGAGCCGGATCCTTGAGCGTGTAGGTCGGGCGGGGCACCGGGATGGGCTGCCAGCCCCCCTCGACGGCAGCTTCGCCCACACCGTCTCCGGCGATGGTCGGCGGCTGTACCGTGCGGACCGGCTCCACGTCTAGCTTCTGCAGTCGAGCGGACACCCGGTCTGCGCTGCCAGCTCGTCCAGCGCTCTCAGCGCGTTCGCGCAGTCGGCGCTCCATTGCCTGCCGTTCGCGGCGCAGGGCCTGGTCCCGGCGCGCGGAGACGCGCAGCCAGACCATCGAGGCGGTCAGCGCGGCGAGGGCGATGCCCACGCTGAGCCACTTGAGAACGTGCAGAGCGGACAGGGCGAGGGTGACCGGAACGGCGACCAGAGCGACCAGGAAGAACACCCCACGCGTGCGGCGCAGGACGATGCTGGCGCGCGACGACTGCCACAGAGGGCCGCCCGCGCCGAAAGTGGGAGCGTGAGTTGAGGCGAGGGGTTCGGTATGCGCCCAGCGGGTCGCAGGATCGGTGGCGCGGGCTCGCAGCGGCGAGCTGACCGAGGCCCGCTTGACGACGACCTCCGGGCGGGTCGCCGTAGGGGAGCCGTGAGACAGCGACGGGTCGGGCCGGGACGTCGCGAGCTGCGACATGGGAAGAGGGCTGCGCCGCTCGAGGACCCGCATCGCTTCGCTGAACTTGTCGACCGAGCGAGCGGTCGCGAGGTGCTCCCGCCGGCGGACCCAGTGCTGGATCATGTAGGCGGCCCAGATTGCGACGATGACGAGGAAGATGAGGCTGCTGGGCTGCACGGATCCGACGGTATGCCGTGGGTCCCGTGAGGCCGCGGAGCCGGTTCGGTGTGTCGCTCATGTGACCTGTGGTGTTGGTGGGAAAGCCGACGAACGCCCGCCGCGAAGGGGCCACGGCGCTTGCCAGGCCGGGTGGGCTCAGGAGGGCGCGCGGGTCCTGGTCCAGCGTTCGATGACGCGCGGTCCACGGACCTCGTCGGCCGTCAGGGCAAAGGTGCGGTGGTCGCGCCAGGCGCCGTTGCTGTGCAGGTAACGCTGGCGCAGCCCTTCGTCCCGGAACCTCAGATGGTCGACGACCTTGAGCGAGGCTGCGTTCTCCGGGCGGATGTTGACCTCGACCCGATGCAGACCCGCCGTGCCGAACGCATACTCGCAAAGCATCGCCAGCGACCGCGTCGCGACGCCGAGGCCGGCATGCTGCTGCGACACCCAGTACCCCGCCGCCCCCGAGAGGAGCGAGCCGCGCACGATACCGAACAGGTGCATCTGACCGGCGAGCTCGCCTTGGACCTCGATGACGAACGGGAGGATCCGTCCCTCGCGGGCCTCGCGGTCGAGGCCACGGACGTACTGCCGATAAGTCACCCGTGGCCCGACCCCGTCGGGTGCAGTGGGCTCCCACTGGCCGACGTGCTCGACGTTCTCCCTGCGCACGCGGTCCCAGTCGCTGCGGTCGAAGGGCCGCAGCGGACGCAGCACGACGGCTGGTTCCCCTGCGTCCCGCGACGTAAGGGTGACCGGCCACTCGTAGTCGGAGCGCCCGATCACCGGTGGTCCCCGCCCTCCATCTGGTCCACCGCATGCGACACGACGTCGCGCAGCACGTCCAAGGCGTCCTTGACCCCGCCGCGCGAGCCGGGCAGGTTCACGACGAGGGTCCGGCCGGCGACCCCGGCGAGGCCTCGGGAGAGCATCGCCGTGGGCACCCCCTTGGCAACCCCGGCGTGACGGATGGCTTCGGCGATGCCGGGCACCTCACGGTCGAGATGACGCGCGGTCATCTCCGGTGTGGCGTCCGTCGGCGAGATGCCGGTGCCGCCCGTGGTGAGCACGACCTGGGGCCGCCGAACAAGCGCCTCCCCCAGCGCCTCGGAGACGGGTTCGCCGTCGGGCACGACAATAGCGTCGTCGACCTCGAAACCCCACTCGCGCAATGCTTCCACGATCAGCGGACCTGTCGTGTCCGCATACACGCCGCTGGCCGCGCGGGTGGAGGCGCAGATCACCACCGCACGCCGCACCGCGTCGGCGGGCGGGTTCATGTCTCGCTCCAGTCGCCCGACCGGCCGCCGGACTTGGCCGTGACACGCACATCGGTGATGCGGGCGTGCCGGTCGACGGCCTTGACCATGTCGACGAGCGCCAGCGCGCTGACGGCGACGGCGGTCAGCGCCTCCATCTCGATGCCGGTCCGGTCGGCCGTGCGTACGGTCGCGACGATGTCCACCCCGGCGTCGACCACGACGAGGTCCACGACCACCGCGTGAACCGCCACCGGATGGGCCAACGGGATCAGCTCGGGGGTCCGCTTGACCGCCTGGATCCCGGCGATCCGGGCCACGGCCAGCGCGTCCCCCTTGGGTACGTCTCCTGAACGCAGCGCTCGAACGACGTTCGCAGACAACAGCACTCGACCCGCAGCTGAGGCCTCGCGAACGGTGACCTCCTTGCCGCTGACGTCGACCATGTGCGCGGACCCGTCGGCGCGCACATGCGTCAGGTGCACCGGGTCGTTCACGGGGTCACCTTGCCGGGGCCGTCGTCGAGCAGCCACATCTCGAGGTCGTCACCGGCCTCGATCCGAGTGGTCTCGGCCGGCACGATGACGAGGCAGTTCGCCCGTGCGAGGTCCGCGACGAAGTGCGAGGCCTGACCCCAGACCGGGTCGGCGAGCCAGCCGCCCTCACCGCGGGTAGCCACGGCGCGGGCTACCTGTGTGCGTCCGGGTGGGGACGAGAGCGGTCCGAGCAGACGGGCCCGGTGCACCGGGCGAAACTCCGGTTCGAGTCCCATCATGCGGCGTAGCGCCGGCCGGACGAACACCTCGAAGGACACGTAGGACGACACGGGATTGCCGGGCAGCGCGAAGACGGGTATGCGTCGGGGCCCGACCCGTCCGAAACCCTGCGGTTTGCCCGGCTGCATGGCGACCTGCACGAAGTCGACACCGTGGTCACGCAGCGACTCCTTCACCACGTCGTAAGCGCCCATGCTCACCCCGCCGCTGGTGACGATCGCGTCGACCTCGTCGGCGAGCCTGGTGACGAGAGCGAGGACCGCGTCGCCGTCGTCGTCGATGCTGAGCCGGTGCGTCGGGTTCGCGCCGCACTCCCGGACCAGCGCTTCGAGCATGTGCGAGTTCGAGTCGTGGATCTGACCTGGTAGCAACGGTTGTCCGGCCGGTACGAGCTCGGCGCCTGTGGAGACGACGGCGACCCTGGGTCGAGGACGGACGAGTGCCTCGCCGTGGCCGGTCGCCGCCAGTAGCGCGATCCGTCGGGCGTCGACGACAGCACCGGAGGCAAGCACGACCTCGTGGGCTCGCACGTCCTGTCCGGCCGGTCGGACCGAGGTTCCTGACGGCACCCCCGCTCTGACCAGGACCTTCTCGGTCCCGCCGTCGGTGTCCTCGACCTTGACGATGGCGTCGGCCCCCGGCGGCATCATCGCGCCGGTCATGATCCGGATCGCCTCGCCCGCGCCCAGCTCGCGGGCCGCAACACCCCCCGCCGCGACCTCGTCGACGACGGGCAGGGTCACCCAGGTGCTCTCGTTTGAGTCGGTCGCGGCGAGCACGTCAGCCGCGCGCACGGCATACCCGTCCATCGCTGAGTTGTCGAACGGAGGGAGGTCGACGTGCGAGCTGACGTCCTCACAGAGGACGAGGCCGAGGCAGTCGACAAGCGGCAGCCGCACCGGGTCGCCCGGCGAGACGGCCTCCAGGACGGCAGCCCGATGCTCCTCGAAGCTGCGCACGTCAGACGCGTTCCCGTGCGTCACCGATGAGCGCGCCGTCCGCGACCCGTCCGCCGTTGCTGGCGTCGACGATGACGTCGCCCGTGCAGACCACGTCGGCGCCGAACGTCACGTCGCCACGGACCCGCAGCGAGCTGGCCTCACGCATCGACGGGACACCGACCGGGAACCGCTTCTCGAAATCGGGAACCAGCTTGTAAAAGACCCCGTCGAGGTCGACGAGCGGCTCCGGGTGGTCGATGACAGAGACCACGTGCGAGTCCTCGTCGAGGTCGAAGATGTCCGACCTGACGAGCAGCAGCTCGTTCGTCGTCTTGACGGGACGGAACCGGTCACGCAGCACGTGCAGGGCGCGGGCGCCTTCGATCCGCTCGATCGCGGCACCCATCGCTGTCTCGATCTGGATCACTGCTGTAGAGGACGGGTCCGCCGGGTCGACCGTCTTGCGGTTGACGATGACCGGCAGTCCGATGCTCCCCTCGCCTCGCGCCTGAGCCTGGTCGAGCAGCCCCTGGACGGCGTGCAGGTCGACCCACAGGTTGTTGGCGTGGAACGTCGTGTGCCGGGTGTTGTCCTGGAAGAACTCGTCCTCGCCCTCGGCGACCATGGCGCTGTCCCGCAGCACCAGGCGCCCGTCGCTCTTGCGCACGGCGAGATGGCCGCCCTTGCGGTCGTTGACGGTGCGGTCGCAGACCTCGGCGAGGTAGGGCACGTCGTGCTCGGTCAGCCAGGCGGCGATACGCGGGTCGCATGTCGCACCCAGGTTGTCGGCGTTCGAGAGGAACACGTAGCGAAATCCCTTGTCGAGCAACGTTTCCAGCAGGCCCGAGCTCGCCAGGGCAGGGTAGACGTCGCCGTGTCCGGGTGGGCACCACTCGAGCTCCGGGTCCTTCGACCAGTCCACTGGCGAGAGGTCGTCGCTGCGCAGCTTCGGCTCCGCACTCTGCAGGAAGTCGAGCGGCAGCCCGTCCACCGGGAGGTCGGAATAACGCCCGAGGATCGCCAGGGACTCGTCGCGCGTGCGGAACGAGTTCATCAGCAGCAACGGCAGGTCGACCCCGTGACGACGGCGCAGGGCGAGCGTCTGCCGGGCGATGATGTCGAGGAAGGTCAGCCCCTCCTTGACGACCAGGGCCGTCTTGGGGCCGCTGATCCCCATCGAGGTCCCCAGGCCTCCGTTGAGCTTGACGGTCGCCACGCGACGTAGCGCGTTCGCCATCGCCTCCGGCGCCGGGGCGTATGCCTCGATCGACGGCACGTCGGTGAGCGGGTCGATGCTCGCCTCGGGGATCGTTCCCCCGGCCCCGGTCGCGAGAATCTGCTGCAGGGACCGGTAGTGGTCCTCGAACGCCGCGATCGACCGCCCGTGCTCGCCGTGGTCGTGCATCCGCCTCGTCGCCTCGGCCAGACCCTCAGCACTCATGCTGCCACCCTACGATGACGGACGTGGACGACGGCGCGGCGAGCACCGGGAGCGACGGGGGCACGGTGAACGCGGCGAAGTCGGCCCTACGCCGCCGGGTTCTGGCTGCCCGACGAGCGCGGGCGAAGCGTGGGGACGCGGCGGTCCGTCAGCGCGACGCAGCCGCCTTGACCTCTGCTGTGCTGGCGCTGCTTGCCGACCAGGCGGGCGGCCAGCCGTGCCGGGTCGCGGCATACCGGTCGATGGCGAGCGAGCCGCCGACCGAGCGGCTGGTCGAGGCCCTGTTGGCCGCAGGCCACGAGGTGGTCTTCCCCGTCACCCTGCCGGACCTCGACCTGGACTGGACGCTTGCGCACCGGGCGGCGGGCGTGGTCGCCGGACTGGACGTCGAGACCCTCGGCGTGGACGCGATCTCGGGGGCGGCACTCGTGGTGACCCCGGGGTTCGCGGTCGACCGGCTCGGCCACCGGTTGGGCCGCGGCGGCGGGTCCTACGACCGGGCGCTGGTCCGTCGAAGCTCCTCGGCGCTCGTGGTCACCCTGCTCTACGACGAGGAGCTGCTCGGCGCCGACGAGCGGGTGCCGATGGAAGGGCACGACGTGCTGGTCGATGCGGTCGTCACCCCCGGGCTGGGAACGGTCCGCGTCGGAGATGACCACGTCGTCGACGCCCCGGCCGAGGTTGCCGCGAACGAGCTCAGGGACGTCCAGCCGGAGCAAGGGTGAGCACGTCCACCTGCGCGGCCTCGACGGCGGCGCGGCTGAACGGCCAGGAGTAGGTCCGCCCTTCGGCCCAGGCGTCGAGCTGGTCGACATAGTGCGCCGAGTACGGGTGTCCGCTGGTTCCGGTGAGGGTCACCCAGGTCGACCTGTCGAGGTCGGACAGGTCGACGACCATCCGCATCGACGGCGCCTGGCTCACGTCGAAGGTGCCCGTCGACGCGTCCCAGCCGTTGGCGTTCACGATCGACGGCCCCCCTGGCAGGCCGACCGGGCCGCGGTTGAAGATCATCCGCACGACCGCCGGGACGTTGTCCCCGCCGAGGACCTGGTTCTTCAGGGTCAGGGTGTGCAGGTCCCCCCAGTTCCAGGTGACGGGGTCCTTGCCAAGGTGCTTGGCCAGGTCGAGCCGCGCCTGGACCAAGGCCTTGCGCAGGATCTCGTCGCGCGTCTCGACCACCCCGGGTGTGCGCTTGTCGTCCCACCACGCGTTCGTCGGGTCCTTCAGCAGGACGAGCATCGCCGCCATGTAACGGGCACCGCCGCTGGCTCGTAGGTCCGCGGGCAGCTCGTCGTTGAACGTGTACTCCACGACGCGCGCCCAGACCGCGTTGAAGTAGGCCGCGCGAACCGACGACTTGCCCTTGTCAGCCGGCTGCGTGAAGTCCCAGTCGCCGAGCAGCTGCGAGGCCTGCTGGGTGAACTCGTCCCCCGAGAGGTCGACTGCGAGCAGGCTCTGGACGAGGGTGGGGGCGAAGCCGTTGTAGGTGTCGAGCTGGATCTGGCTCATCTTCGCGGGCGAGATCTTCGGCGTCGCTGTGATGAGCTGTTCGATCCGGGAGCTGCGCCACCCGTAGTCCCAGTCGGTGGTGAGGAACGGCACGTCCGGACCGGTCGCGGCGGTCACCTCGTTGTTGGCTGTCACGATGTAGCCCTGTGGCGGGTCGTAGGTCCACGGCAGCTGGGCGAACGGGACGAAGCCCTTCCAGTCGTACTGGCTGTCCCAACCGGGAGCCGGCCAGTAGCCGGGCGGCGTGTTGGGCACCGAGGTCGATCGAACCGGGATCATTCCCGGCGCCTGGTAGCCGATGTGTCCAGCCGTGTCGGCGTAGACGAGGTTCTGGGCGGGGACGGCGAACTTCGAGGCGGCGGTGCGGAACTGGGAGAAGTTCTTCGCCGTGTTCAGCTCGAAGATCGCGTCGGCGGTGGTGCTCGGGGTCAACCCCGTCCAGGCGAGCGAGACGGCGTAGGTGTCCTGTTGGGGGACCAACCTGACCAGCGCGTTGCGCCCGACCATGCCGATCGACTCCACGACGTCAGACATGATCGGTCCGTGCACGGTGGTTCGCACCTGGAGCCGGACGTCGTTGCCGCCCGCGACCTTGATCGTCTCGGTATGCGTCTGGAGCGGCACCTGCTGCCCGTCGCGCAGGTAGGTGGAGTCGGAGACCTTCTCGAGGTAGAAGTCCGAGACGTCGGGTCCGAGGTTGGTGAACCCCCACGCGATGTCGGTGTTGTGGCCGATGACGACACCGGGGAGCCCAGCAAAGGTGAAGCCCGAGACGTTGAACGGACACGACGAGCTGACCGTGCGGCAGTGCAGCCCTGTCTGGTACCAGATCCCGGGGATGGAGGTGCCGAGGTGGGGGTCGTTGGCCAGCAACGGTTTTCCGGTCGTGGTGCGTGACCCGGCGACGACCCAGGAGTTCGAGCCGATGCCGTCGCCGCGGCCCAGCACGGCGGGGACCTGGTCGAGCGCGGACTTGAGCCCGGCATACAGGCTGGCGGTGGACACGCCGGACACGGCTGGTGGGTTGGCGGTTGGCACCGTCGACGCAGGCGGAGTCATCATCGTGGTCGGCGAGTTCGTGAGAGCGGGAGGGACCGCAGAGGCCGCCGGCAACGCCCCCGGCGACCACTCGTTGGGCGCCAGGATCGGCGGGTGCCCGGCGACGGAGTAGTCGGGGAACAGCACGGCGAGCCGGTCGGCCGACAAGGTCGTGCCGAGCCGGGCACGGGTCAGCTCGTCGTCGTAGTTGCTGCGTAGGTCCCAGGCCATTGCCTTGAGCCAGGCCAGGGAGTCGACCGCCGACCAGCGCTCGACCGTGTAGCCGGGCGCCTGCTGGGCGAGGACCGCATACTCGAGGCCCATGGCGCTCGGGCTGCTCGCCCGGGAGATGTAGTCGTTGACGCCGTCGGCGTATGCGTCGAGGTACTGCCGCGTCGACGGCGACAGCATCGGCAGCTCCTGCTCGGCGACCGAGCGCCACCCCATCGTGCGGACCACCTTGTCGGTCTCCAGGCCGCCGGACCCGACCATCTCGGAGAGGCGCCCGGCTGTCACGTGCCGGCGGAAGTCCATCTCGAAGAACCGGTCCTGCGCGGCAACGAAACCCTGGGCGCGGAACAGGTCGTCACTGGTGTCGGCATAGATCTGAGGTATGCCTTGGGCGTCCCGGACGACCTCGACGTTGGCACCGAACCCGTTCAGCTGGATCTGGCCGTTCGTCTGAGGCCAGGACTGGCGCACGACTCCGGTGAGGACGATGGCGACCGCGACCACCAGAAAGGCCACCAGGATGAGCAGACCGAGGCCGACCCGCCCCGCCACTTTCGCCTTCGTCACCCTGCGAGACTAGGTCACCCCGGGTCCACCGCCCGGGACCGACCGGCGGGACGGCATGGACGGAGGGTCGGGGTGATGCCTACGCTTCCCGGAGTCCTCACCCAGTTCACCCTCGACGACCTGACCGCTTCACTGCTCATCGGGTCCCTGGTTCTGCTCGTCTCGGTGACGGCCGTACGCCTCTCCGTCCGGTCCGGCCTGCCCTCGCTGTTGCTGTTCCTCGGGATCGGTCTGCTGCTCGGCGAGGCCGGTCTGGGGATCACGTTCGACAACGCCTCGCTGACGCAGGTCCTCGGCTACTCCGCCCTCGTCCTCATCCTCGCCGAGGGCGGGCTCGGGACGAGCTGGGGCACCATCCGCCACTCGGTCGCGCCAGCCGCCGTGCTGTCCACGCTGGGTGTCGTCGTGTCCGTCGCCGCCGTGGCCGTGGCGGCCGACCTCGTTCTCGACATCCCGTGGACCGTCGCGCTCCTCGTCGGCGCCATCCTCAGCTCCACCGACGCTGCAGCGGTGTTCTCGGTGCTGCGCACGGTGCCGCTCCCTAGGCGGCTGGCCGGGATCCTCGAGGCGGAGTCGGGGTTCAACGACGCGCCGGTCGTCATCCTCGTCGTGGCTCTGGCCGGGTCCTCCGTGGCGGGCGGGGAGACCCATCCCTGGTGGTACCTCACCCTCGAGGCAGCGGCCGAGCTCGTCGGTGGCGCGCTGGTCGGGCTTGCGCTCGGCTGGCTGGGTGGCTGGACCCTGCGACGGGTGGCCGGCACCTCGTCGGCGCTGTTCTCCATCGGGGTCGTCGCCCTCGTCGTGCTGGCGTACGCCGTGGCAGCCAGCATCCATACGTCGGGGTTCATCGCGGCTTATCTGTCGGCGCTGGTGCTCGGCAACATGGGGCTGCCACACCGGGCGGCCGTGCATGGCTTCTCCTCGGCGCTCGGCTCGATCGCCCAGATCGGCCTGTTCGTGCTGCTCGGCCTGTTGGCGTCACCCAAGGATCTTCCCGGGCAGGTCGTTCCCGCGCTCGTCATCGGGTTCGTCCTGCTGCTCGTGGCCCGACCTCTGTCGGTTGTCGCGTCGCTGGCGCCGTTCCGGTTCCAGTGGCGCGACCAGGCGTTTTTGTCGTGGGCGGGACTACGCGGTGCCGTGCCAGTCGTCCTCGCGACCATCCCTGTGACGCTGGGCACCGCCGGCGCGGAGCGGATCTTCGACGTGGTGTTCGTCCTCGTCGTCATCTTCACCCTGATCCAGGCGCCGACCCTTCCGTGGGTGGCGCGGCGGCTCAGCCTGGTCGAGTCGGTCCAGCAGGTGGAGCTCGCCGTGGAGACCACGCCGCTGGAGGCCATGGGCGCCGACGTGATCCAGGTGACGATCGGCGACGACTCGAAGCTGCACGGCGTCGAGATCTTCGAGCTGCGCCTGCCGCCGGGGGCCAACGTCACGCTGGTGGTCCGGGACGGCAAGGGTGCCGTGCCCCAGGGGCGCACCGTGCTGCGGCACGGCGACCAGCTGCTCGTCGTCACAACGGCGGACGTACGGCAACGGGCGGAAGAGCGAATCCGGGCCGTGGACCGCGACGGCCGACTCGCGGGATGGGCCTGAACTGTTGGAAGTGGTGCCATTTACACTTGACCAGCGCAGTGATCCATTCGCGACCCATTCGCCGACCCATTCGCCGACCCATTCGCCCTAGAGCGGGCCGGCGCACCACCCATGCTCACGACCCAAGGAGAACCCGTGCCGACGTACGCGTACGCCTGCACCGAGTGCGGCCACGCCTTCGACGTGGCGCAGAAGTTCACGGACGATGCGCTCACCTCCTGCCCCGAGTGCCGCGGGCGGCTGCGCAAGGTCTACGGCTCGATCGGGGTCTCGTTCAAGGGGTCGGGCTTCTACCGCAACGACTCCCGGGCTTCCACCTCTGATGGCAACGGTTCAGACTCGAAGGCTTCCGAATCCAAGGGTTCCGACTCGCAGGGCTCCGAATCCAAGGGTTCCGACTCGAAGGGCTCCGACTCCAAGGGCTCCGACTCGAAGGGCTCCGACTCGAAGGGCTCCGAATCCAAAGGTTCCGGTACGAAGGGGTCCGGTACGAAGGGGTCCGGCACTGCGGCGTCGACCCCGTCGACGTCCGGCTCCTCGGCGTCGTCGGCCTCCACCGCGTCGTAGTCCACACCCCCCGACCGCCTCGTCCCACGATCCACAGGCGGCTGGCGAGGCATACCGGTGCACGGACGGCGCGCATAGTGTCGGCGCCATGACCACCTCCCCCACCACCGTCACCGAGTCGGGTCCGCGCGCCGAGATCGGTGTCATCGGCGGATCCGGCTTCTACGAGTTCCTGCAGGACGCGACCCGGGTGCAGGTGACGACGCCGTTCGGGGACCCGAGCGACGACGTCGTCATCGGTGACCTCGACGGGCGCAGCGTGGCGTTCATCGCCCGGCACGGACAGGGTCACCGGTTCCCGCCCCACCTGGTGCCCTACCGCGCGAACCTCTGGGCACTGCGTTCGGTCGGTGTCCGCCAGGTGCTCGCCCCCTGCGCGGTCGGTTCGCTGAGGCGCGAGCTGGGGCCAGGCGCCGTCGTCGTCCCGGACCAGGTGGTGGACCGCACCTGGGGCCGGGCTCACTCGGTCTACGACGCCCTCGGCCCGGTCGTCCACGTGGGTTTCGCCGACCCTTACTGCCCCCGTGGCCGCGAGGCAGCGCTGGGTGCGGCTCGATCGACAGGGGTCGACGCGCACGGCTCCGGCACGCTGGTAGTCATCAACGGGCCTCGCTTCTCCACCCGCGCGGAGAGCATCTGGCACCAGGAGGCGGGATGGAGCGTCGTCGGCATGACCGGTATGCCGGAGGCCTCCCTCGCGCGTGAGCTCGCGATGTGCTTCACCACCATCGCGCTCGTGACCGACCACGACGCAGGGGTCGAGGGTGAGACGGGAGTGAGTCACGAGGAGGTGCTGCAGGTCTTCGCCCAGAACATCGAACGACTCAAGGGCGTGCTGGTCGACGCGATTGCCGCCCTCCCGGCCGCCGAGTCCGACGACGAGGCCACCTGCGCATGCCGGCGCAGCCTGGACGGGCTGACGTTGCCCCTCGTGCTACCCACCTGACGCGGTGCGCTCCCTGCTCCCGCGACGCGGCCCGCGGGCACCGGTCTCCCGACACCGGCTCTGGCGCCGCGCCCTGCTGATGCGCCTGGTCAGCGCGACGCTGGCCGGGCTCGCTGTCTGGTTCGTGGTCGCGCCACTCCTCCCACGGTCCGCCGAGGTGGGGGTCGAGATCGTGGTCACCACTCGCGACCTGCCCATCGGTGCCACCCTGGCACCGGGTGACGTGACGGTCGAGCTGCGGCCGCCTGGTCACGTACCCACCGGTGCCGTCCACCGTTCCTCGGACGCCGTCGGCCACGTGACGTCCGGTCCCGTCCTCGGCGGTGAGCTCCTCACGACCGCACGGTTCCGCGGCCCCGCCCAGCTGGGCGCCCTACCCGCGGGACTCCTGGCCGTCAGCGTGCCCGTCGTCGATACCGGACTGATGCGCGACCTCCGGCCTTCCGACGTGGTGACCCTGTTCGCCCCGGGTTCCGGAGAGACGGTGGCGGAGCTGGCCACGGTGCTGTCTGTCACCGGGGACGGCACCGGCACGGACGGGACGGACGGTGCTGGACTACTCGGCGGCTCGAGCACTAACGCGCCACGTCTTGTCGTCGCGCTCAGCGCGCAAGAGGCACGGTCGGTCGCTATCGCGCTGGGAGCCGCGGGGGCAGGAGCCGGGACGACGTCGGGCTTTGTCCTCGGCCTGCGGCCCTGAACCGAGGGAGGCAGCAGTTGCGCACCTGACGGACCATTGGGTGAACCTAGCGGATCGGTTCGCTAGCCTCGACTCACCAGGCACCGGCCAGCTGGCACCTCGACCCGACAAAGGACAGCAATGCTTAAAGGCTTCAAGGACTTCATCATGAGGGGCAACGTGATCGACCTCGCGGTCGCCGTTGTCATCGGCGCAGCCTTCACCGGCATCATCAATGCGATCGTAGAGAACATCATCTCTCCACTGATCGCGGCGATCGCCGGCTCACCCAATATCAGCGGAGTCGGCCACTTCACGATCAACAACGCCGAGTTCTCGATCGGCGCCGTCCTCCAGGCAATCCTCGACTTCGTCCTGATTGCCGCGGCCGTCTACTTTGTCATCATCGTCCCGATGAACCGTCTCCTGGCGATGCGCAAGCAGGGTGAGGAAGAAGCACCCGAGTCACCGAGCGAGGAGGTCTTGCTGTTGACCCAGATCCGCGACCTGCTGGGCGGTGCGGACACCACTGTCGTCGGCCCTCCCGGAGACGGCGCACCGGTAGCCCCGCAGAGGCCTCGCGCCTGAGCCGGTGTTCGACCACCTCGGAATCCAGGCCGCCGACGTAGACGCGGCGGTGGCCTTCTACCTCGACGTGTTCGCGCCGCTGGGCTTCGTCGAGGCCCAGCGCCACCCGGTCGGCGAGTCCTCGGTCGTCGGCATCGCCGACGCCGGAGGGTTCCCGGCGTTCTGGGTTGGGCCGAGCAACGGGCCGGAGACGCGAGAGATCCACGTCGCGTTCACGGCTCCCGACCGAGCGGCCGTCGACGCCGTCCACCAGGCGGCGCTCGACCGGGGCGTCGAGGTGCTGCACGCTCCGAGGATCTTCCCGGAGTACCACCCGGGCTACTACGCCGTGTTCCTGCGCGATCTGGACGGCCACAACGTCGAGGCCGTGCACCATACCTTCGCGTCCCGGCGTCCTGATCGGCGCTCCCGAGACTGACCGCAGAGGCCGGTGGCGTCGGGGCCCGGCCAGCCGCCAGCTACTCCCAGTGGGGCGGCCGCTGGTCGTTAAGCCAGCGTTCGTGAGCGTTTTCGTCGACGCGTTCGCCCCACCCGGAGTCGGTATCGTCCGAGGTCTGCGCCACCGGTTCGGCTGATCCGGGCCGTATGACACGCCGCGACGTGGTCGTGGGCCGTTCGTCGATGTCACTCTCCACACCCCCGGCAGGCGTACCGGCCGTTGTGCTCTCGTCAGGCAGACCGGCTGCTGCTGGACTACCCAGGGTTCTCGTGGCCGCGACCACGCGGGCTACCTCCCGTGCAGGGTCGCGGTAGAGGTCGGTGCTCCAGACCCGCACGTGACGCCATCCCCGGCGCCGTAGCTCCTGCGCCCACAGCCGGTCGCGCTCGCGCGTCCCCAGCCCCGCGGCATACCCGGGCCGGTCGCCTTCGACGGCAACCAGCCAACGACACTCGTCGTGGGGGTCGGCGACGGCGAGGTCGATCGTGCGGGGGCCGATCCCGAGGCCCTCGGCGACCACCAGTCCTTCGCGGCGCAACCGGTCGGCCAGGTCGGCCAGCAACGGGTCGCCAGAGGAAAGCTCATTGTCGCCCGTCTCTGCGCCGGCAGCGCCCTCGTCGTCCCTGGCGGCAAACCGCAGAGCCTCTCGAAGCACGGTGGCAGCATCACTCAGTCGCTCCGGATCAAGGTCGTCGGCAGTGAAGGACGAGACCACGGTCACGTGGGCGCGAGCAGCAGCCAGAGCGGCAGTCAGACTGGCGCGCGCACCGGCTGTCGACAGCTCCGGGAACCGGTAGAGAACCCGACCGTGTCGGGTCCGTCCGTAGCCCACGGACAGGATGACCCGGTCCCGCGAGCGCCCGGCGAGGTCAGCCATCGCGATGACGAGCACCGGTTCGGGACGGGCGGGGTCGAGGAAACCCCGCAGGTCCTCGTCCCCATGCTCACGCTGGGTTCGCAGTGCGACTGCGAGGCGCTCGGCGTGGCGTCGAGTGACCGTGACCACCGCGAGCGTCTGCTCCGGATGGGCACGCGCGTGATCGAGCACGAGGGCGACGACTCGTTCCACCTCGGCATCCGTCGAGTCGATCGTCGTGTCCTCACCGGGCTCGAGGTCTGCTCGCCCGTCGACGGTGTCGAGGGTGACCGGCGACGCCGGGTCCGGCGACGGCACACCGATGAGGGCACCGATGAGGGCACCGACGAGGGCTCCGGCCGGCGCGGCACGGTTCGTCAGAGCGAGCAGTCGCTCGTCAGCGAGCCCATGCGCCCAGGTCAGCCGGCGGACGGGCAACACCGAGGAGGCGTCCGCGAGGAACGACGACGCAGGCAAAGGGGTTGTCGCCGCCTCGTCGGACCAGGTCACCGGCCCGGTGGCGAAGCTGGTGGGCCCGGCGCCCTCGGGGTCCCCGACGACAACGACCTGACGTCCGCGAGACAGGGCGCTCACCACCATGGCTGTCGACACCCGGTCGGCTCCCAGGACCACCACGACGTCGAAGCGCTCACCCGGCGGCAGCACCTCCGCGACGACGAGTGGGCTCATCGCCCAGCACGGCGCACAGGCGACCAGCAGCTCACCGGCCGAGTCCACGATCGAGCGGACCTGTGCCGGACGGTCCCGTCGGGAGGCCTCAGCACGGACCAGAGCGGCCTGGGCACGGTGCGCATCCAGAGCCTCTCCGCGCCATGACCCGACCTCCTGCCTCACCCGGAATGCGTTGGCGCGCAGATGCTCTCGGTCAGCTCGCACGAAGTCAGCCAGGCTGCGACGCAGCCCCGCACCGTCGTGTTGTCCGTAGCGGGGGTCGGAGTCGGCCACCTGCCGCTCGATCGAGACCCACCAGATGTGCTCCAGCTCCGGGCCCACCTCGTCGGCATCCACGCCACGCGCCGCGAAGTCGTCCAGAACCTCACCCATGCCTGCGGCCCGCAGCTCGTCGAGGACGGGGACTACCTGGGGGAGGACGGCCAACCGCTCGGGCCGGTCGGCCAGCGATCGGAGTCGCGCTCGAAGCTCTCGCACCGGTATGCCGTGCAGGTCACCTCCTGCGGCCGTCGGGGCGAGGCGCTCGCCGAGCCAGGTCAGATCGGCGTCGAGTGCGTCGTAGGTCGACTGGGCCTCGTCGAGCTGGGGTGAGATCTCAGGTCGCCCACCTGCGCCGACGAGGTCGTGCCACGCCTTGCGTTGGCCCCGGGCACGCAGCAGCTCCGCGTGCAGATCTTCGGGGGGTCGACCCGGACGGAGCAGCCTGGCCGCCAACCGGCGGACGCGGATCCGGTTGGCCGCCCCGAGGTCGCTGGGGTGGTTCTTGCGGTACTCCCGCGACCCGGTCGCGGCGACGTGCTCGTCGAGCGGCACGTCGAAGATCTCCGGCCGGAACACCTCGAGGGTGTCGCGGACGCCAGTCATCGTGGCCAAGGTGGAGTCCCAGCCGGAGACCGTCGTGGCCGGCGGGAGCGACGACTCGCTCAGGATCCGGTCCAGGGTCTCCGCGGCCGCGTCGAACCCACCACTCCCCAGTCGGCTGACGATCTCGCCGGCGCGTTCGGCCTCTGCTTCGGTGCCGATCCGCGCGCCGTACCAGGGGTCGCCACCCTCGGTGTCGGACCACGCCCCTACGGCGACCGCGTCGCTCAGCTGGGACGAGAGCTGGTCAAGCCGCTCTCGCGACAGTCGTTCGAGTGCGGCCCCGCGGATGCGGACGCGCGAGGAGGGTGCGGGCGACCTCGAGCCCAGCACGGTGATCGCGCTCTGCGCCTCGTGGACGGTGACCCCCCACGGCGGGCGGGTCCGGTGCAACGCCTCCAGCCGGTCGCGCAGGACGTCACGGTGCCTCCGCAGGCGCACCGTGACCGGGCCGCTCGCGTCGACCCCCCGGCCCTTTTGCTCATCGCGGTCGTGGTCGCTGTTGTCGTCGTCACCGTCGTCACCGGCGTCACCATCGTGATCGTCGTGATCGTCGTGATCGCCGTGCTCAGCCTCGATGTCGCCAGGCTCGAGCAGGCCGGCCAACCGCTCGGCCGTCCCACGGTGGTCGAACGACATGTCGTCGAGGCCGAGCACCAGCCCACCGAGACCCACGGACGACAACGCACGCTGCACCGCTTCGATCTCGCTCCGCTCCTGGGCCACCAGCAGGACGGACCTGCGGCTGCCGGCGCATGTCGCGACGATGTTGGCAACGGTCTGGCTGGCGCCGGTGCCGGGTGGCGCTTCGACGACCAGGTCGCGTCTGCGCAGGACGAGGTCCAGCGCCTCGCTCTGCGCCGCGTCTGAGTCGAGGACCATCCGCTCCGAACCGGGGTCGGGGTCGGGGTCGACATCACCTCGCACCTGCGCGCTGTCTGGCTCGATGTCCGACCCGCGGTCCAGCCCTCTGTCCGACTCCACCGCGCGTTCGGCGAGCGCCGCGACCACCTCGTGGCTGCCGAGTCGCTCCTCTTGCCCGGCCAGGTCGGAGACCATGTGCAGCTTGGAGTAGGGGAACGTGCTCACGACCAGGCGCGGTGTCACGGTGAACCCCGGCACCGCCGCGCAGAGCCGGGCCAGCGCCGCATATACGGGGTATGGGTCGAAACCATTGGTGAGCAAGGCCATTTCGGCGAGAGCTCGCGCCTCGAGGTCGATCCCGTGGGCAGCCCGGAGATATTCTTCGAGCACGGGGTTGAGCTCCACCTCGACGCCGAGGTCGACGTCGAAGTCGCTGCTTGCCGCATCGGTCGGCCGCAGGTGACAGGACCTCAGCAGCACCGGCGCCTGCGGAACGAGGCCCGCCCCCCGGTGGTCCCAGGTCGCCATCCCGACGGCGAGGAACCCGACGGAGAGACCCCGCAGGGCCGACACCTCCAGCGAGCGGTCGCGGATCTCGGTGGCCCGCCGGCGGGCGTCCGCGAAGGCTGCGCGCTCGCGCACGAGGTCGGACAGGCGTACCGGCCGTCCGGCGAGAACCATCGAGACTCCGCTCGGGTGCGCGGTGGTCAGGTCGAGCGAGCCGGTGCGCTGGTCGGCATACCAGAGCAGCGTGTTGGGTCCGCCCACCGATGACAGCTCGCGCCGCCAGGTCGCGACGGCCGAGAGGACCGCCTCCACACGTCCGGTGGGCTGCGGGGTCTCGCTCTCGAAGGGGGCGGGGCTCACCCTGGCAGGCTAACCAACCCGGGTATGAGTCTCAGGCCTGACGGTCCGGGAGCGCGAGCCGGAAGACCTTCCCCCACGTCGAGCCCACCTGCTTCCACAGGGGCCCCGTCGTGTAGGGCAGGCCATAGCGCTGGCAGATCTCACGGACCTGGACAGCGACCTCGGCGTACCGGTTCGACGGCAGGTCGGGGAACAGGTGGTGCTCGATCTGATGCGAGAGGTTGCCGGTCATCAGGTGCATGGCCTTGCTGCCCGAGATGTTGGCCGAGCCCATCATCTGGCGCACGTACCAGTCGCCGCGGGTCTCACCCTCGATCATCTCCTCGGTGAACGTGTCCGTCCCGTCCGGAAAATGACCGCAGAAGATGACGGCGTGCGCCCACACGTTGCGAATCGCGTTGGCGGTCAACGTGCCGAGCAGCGCGGGGACGAACGAGCCCGTCAGCGCCGCCACGGCCGGGGTTGCCACGTAGTCCTTCGCGAACTGCGTCACGACCTTGCGACCCATGGCCTTGAGGTCACGGCGCAGGTCGGTCTTGCTCTTCTTGCCTTCGAGCACGTCCTGCAGCTCGAGGTCGTAAACCGCGATGCCCCACTCGAAGACGGGCGCGAGCATCGCGTTGTAGAGCGGGTTCCCGAGGTTCCAGGGCTGCCATTCCTGCTTGGGGTCCATCCGCAGGATGTTGTAACCCACGTCGCGGTCCTTGCCGATGACGTTGGTCCACGTGTGGTGCAGGTCGTTGTGGGTGTGCTGCCACGAGGCGGCCGGTGTGACGAAGTCCCACTCCCACGTCGTCGAGTGGATGTCGGGGTCACGCATCCAGTCCCACTGACCGTGCAGGACGTTGTGGCCGATCTCCATGTTCTCCAGGATCTTGGCGACGGACAGCATGGCGACTCCGGCCACCCACGCCGGTGGCAGCGAGGCGAAGACGAGGCACGCGCGGCCACCGAGCTCGAGGCTGCGCTGGGCGCGGATGACGCGGCGGATGTATGCGGCGTCGCTGGCTCCGCGGTCGGCGATGATGGCGTCGCGGATCGCGTCCAGCTCGCGGCCGAGCTGGGCCACGTCGGCATCGGTGAGATGCGCAGCTGCCGGAGGCCGTTGGGCGGGGTGACCCACCTCGGCGAGGATCGGTCGACGGCGTGGGGCCTGCTTCTCGGTCGTCCTCGTGCTGGGCCTGCTGGTGGGAGTGGGGGCGAGCTTGGCGAGTGGCATGGTCATGGTGGTCCTCAGATCTCGAGGTGGACAGGTCCCGCCGCAGCGGAGACGCAGGTCTGGATGAGCTGGCCTTCGTCCCCGTGGACCTCGCCGGTGCGCAGGTCGCGGACCTGTCCGGCGAGCAACGGGGTGACGCAGCTATGGCAGATACCCATGCGGCAACCGCTGGGCATGATGACTCCGGCTTCCTCGCCGGCTTCGAGCAGCGAGGTCGAACCGTCGACCTCGATCTCCTTGTCGGAGGTCTCGAACGTCACGAGGCCTCCCTCGCCGCCGGCGCCCTCGAGCAGGACGGGGGCGAAGCGTTCGACGACCAGCTGGCCGGGCACCTGTTGGTCCCGCCACAGGTCGGTGGCCGCGTCGAGCATGGCGGCCGGACCGCAGACGTAGGCCGCCCGGCCGCGCCAGTCGGGGACGGTCGCCTCGAGGTCGGCGGTCGAGGTGAGGTCGAGCCGGCCCCGTTCGCTGGTGACCCAGTGGACGACCGTGAGACCCGGGTGCTCGGCGGAGAGTGCGCTGAGCTCCTCGCGGAACAGGGCGTCCTCGAGCGAGCGGGACGAGTGGACGAGCACGAGGTCGGCGTCGCTGCGGCGGCGGACGAGGGTACGGACCATCGACATCACGGGGGTGAGCCCGCTGCCGGCGGTCAGCATCAGAAGCGGCCGAGGATGCTCGGGGAGCACGAAGTCGCCCTGCGGCGGCGCGAGGAACAGGACGTCGCCGACCCGAGTGTGTCGCACGAGCGCTTCGGAGACGGCGCCGTTCGCGGTCACGGTGATTGCGGGGTCCTCCCCGCCTGCAGTGGTCAGCGAGTAGGAGCGCCACTGTCGCACCCCGTCGATCTCGACGCCGATCCGCGCATACTGACCGGCCTCGTGGGCCCGCCAGCCGCGGCCAGGACGGAAGTGGATGGTCGCAGAGTCCGGAGTCTCCGGAACGACGGCCGTCACGACTCCGCGCAGCTGCCGCGACGAGCTGAGCGGGTTGACCAGCGAGAGGAAGTCCTCCGGTGCCAGGGGCGTGGTGAAGACCGACGCCACCCGGCTCAACGGACTGATCCTGCTCATACTCCAGTTTCGCAGCCGATGGGTCCTTCGGGCTGCTGGTGGGACATACGATGTCGACCAGAAAACTATCTCGGTACGACAGGAAAAGAGGCTAGCTCTTGGCTGGCACCGCGTCAGATCCGCCTTGGGTGGCGGTCCCCGCACAGATCAGCGACGTGCTCCGCCCCCATCTGTCCGAGCTGGTGAAGGAGGTCATCGACGCAGTCGCCGTCGCGGTCCCAGCCTATGCGCGGCCCTTGGAGGGTCGGTTCGGGGAGGGCGTCCGGCAAGGGGTCGAGGTCGCCCTCGGCCGGTTCCTCGAGCTGCCCGGGACCACCTCGCCGGCGCTCTCGCCCGAGAGCCGACGCGTGTATGCGGCGCTCGGCCGCGGTGAGGTCAGGCAGGGTCGCACCTTGCAGGGTCTGCTGGCCGCCTACCGGGCGGGTGCGCGGGTCACGCTGAGACGGATGTCCGAAGGCGCGATCCAGTCGGGGATGGACACCGAGTCGATCGTCGCCCTCGGCGAGTCGGTGCTGGCATACATCGAGGAGCTCTCGGCAGCGAGCGCGGACGGTTTCGCGTTCGAACAGTCCGAGCGTGCCGGCGAGATGGACCGGCGACGCGCCGAGCTCGTCGAGCTACTCCTGCACGGGCAGGCGGACGAGGCGGCCGTCCAAGGCGCTGCCGCGGCCGCGGGCTGGGTCCTGCCGGCCCGGCTCGTCGCGGTCACGATGCCCCTGGAGGAAGCGTCGGGGGTCCGGTTCCGGCTCGGGTCGCGGGCTCTGACGATCGCGCGGCCGACCGATGCGGTCGCCCTGGTCGCTGCGCCCAGGTCCGCGCGGCAACGGGCAGACCTCGCCAGGTCGCTGCGTGGGCGCGGTGCGTTCGTCGGGCCGGCGCGCGACTGGCTCCGGCTGCCGGAGTCGTTGCGGCTGGCCACCTTGGCGGCAACCGCACTCGGGGGGTCCACGTCGGAGGGCGAGCCGTTCTGGGTCGACGAGCACCTCGCCGAGCTCATCCTGGGCGCCGAGTCGCTGGCTCTGCACGACCTTGCCGAGACCCGGCTGGCTCCCCTGGCCGCGCTGCGTCCCGGCGCCAGGGAGAAGCTGACGGCGACCCTGTTGTCCTGGTTGCGACATTGGGGCCAGCGGGGACTGGTCGCGCAGGAGCTCAACATCCATCCGCAGACGGTCGGGTATCGGCTCAACCAGCTGCGAGAGCTGTTCGGTGGGACCTTGGACGACCCTCAGGCCCGGTTCGAGCTGGAGCTGGTGCTTCGCGCCGGCCACGGCTGAGGGCCGGGATACCCGACCGTACTTCGACCACGGCCGGCTTGCCCCCGCGAGACCGAGTCGCTGCCCCGAACTGCGGCGGAGACGATGTCAGGGTCGCTCGGGTGGGTGGATGACGACGCAGCAGCGACCCTCGTGCGGAGTCAGCTCGGCGCGTTCGGTGGGCTCTCCCACGCCTTCGAGCAGGCCGTCGATGAGGTCGAGGTTGAGGTTGCATACCAGGTCGGTATGGGTCTGGGAGAGCTGGTGGAAGGGGCAGTTGCGTAGCTCGATGTCGCCGTCAGGAGTGTGGGCCGGTTCGTAGCCGAGCTCGTGGAGAGCAGTGTCTAGGTCTGCTCCGGCGGCGGCACGGCCGGTTTCGCGCGCGTGGCGGGTTGCGGCAGCACGCACCGCTCCCGTCTGGTCCGCCTCGACTGCCTCAGCAAGCAGGTCGGCCATTAGCAGATAGCTGCGGGCCGGCAACGTGACCGCCAGCTCCCGGCTCGCGCGGGAGTAGTGCTTAGCCGGACGTCCGGCTCCTGGACCGCCCCGGCGCCCCGGCGGTCGCGCGTACCCGGCCTCGATCAGTCCGGCGTCTGTCAGCTTGTCCAGGTGGTAGGCGGCAAGGGTGCGCGTGATGTGCGTTGCCTCGGCGGCATCCTCTCGCGTGACGGGGGCCTGCCGCGCGGCGACGTAGTCGTAAAGCCGACGTCGCACGGGGTCCACGAGGTTGCTCAGCTGGGGCAGGGCAGCCAGGCCGTCCTGACGTGTCCTTTTCACAACCGAAATCTATCACTAACTGGTGTTGACAAACTGATGACGGGGCGAGACTCTATCAAACACATACATTATCTATAGAGAGGATCGATGATGACCGCCACCCGTACCGATCTCGCGAACAAGGGACTGTCTGCGGTGCTCCATCGTGCCCGCACAGAGCCGGCCTACGCCGCGTTCGTACTACTGCACATCGGCTATGTCGTGCTGCCCCTGTGGATGGGGATCGACAAGTTCACCAAGGTGCTGAACACCGACTGGCCGGGCTACCTGGCCCCGTGGACGGTGAGTCTGCTGCCGTTCTCGGCACAGACCGCGATGTACCTCGTGGGAGCGGTGGAGATCGTGGCCGGGGTCCTGGTCGCACTCAAACCCCGTTACGCGGCCTACGTCGTGGCGGCCTGGTTGGCCGGCATCATCGTCAACCTGCTGACCTACTCGGGCTTCTACGACGTCGCCCTGCGCGACTTCGGGTTGCTCATCGGCGCGCTGGCACTGGCCCTGCTCGCCTCGACCTACGACCGACCCTGGACCCGGGCGGCCGGTGGGACACCGAACCAGGACGGAGCGGTCCGGTGACGCAGCCCGATGCCGCGTTCGTTCTCAACAGCAACCGGAGAAGCTCACTAACGACCGGAGAAGATGATGGCTGACTCGAGGATCGTGATCGTCGGCGGCGGACTCGGCGGCGCCAAGACCGCCCAGGGGCTGCGCGACGGCGGCTGCACCGGTTCGCTCGCGCTAGTCGGTGCCGAGGACCACCTGCCCTATGAGCGGCCACCGTTGTCCAAGGACTACCTGGCCGGCACGGCCAACCGTGAGTCGCTGGATGTCCATAACCGGCAGTGGTACGCCGACCACGAGGTCGCGCTGCGTCTGGGCGTGCGCGCCACCCAGCTCGACCGCGATGCGCACGAGGTCGTGATGGGCGATGGCACCCGGCTCGGCTACGACCAGCTGGTCCTCGCGACCGGGTCGAGAGCACGGCACATCCACATCCCAGGTTGCGACGCCAGCAACGTCCTCTACCTGCGCGACGTGGACGACAGCGACGCCCTCGGCGAGGCCCTAGGCCAGGCTCGGCGCGTCGTGACCATTGGTGCCGGGTGGATCGGTCTGGAGGTCGCGGCGACCGCACGCCAGCACGGGGTGGAGGTCGATATGGTCGAGGCCGCCCAGCTGCCCCTGCTTCGGGTGTTGGGCGCCGAGCTCGCGCAGATATTCGCCGACCTGCACCGAGAGCACGGGGTGGTCTTCCACCTCGAGGCGAGCGTGGCCGAGATCGACGTCGTTGGCGGGCGAGCGACCGGCGTCACCCTCGGTGACGGCACCCGGCTACCCGCGGACCTGGTGGTTGTCGGGGTCGGTGCGCAGCCGAACGTCGAGCTCGCACGCGACGCCGGTTTGGAGGTCGACAACGGGGTCCTCGTCGACGAGTACCTGCGTACCAGCGACCCGGACATCTACGCGGTGGGAGACATTGCGGCCCAGGCGCACCCGACTCTCGGTCGGCTGCGGGTGGAGCACTGGGCGAACGCCCTGAACCAGCCCGCCTCCGTGGCCGCCACCATCACCGGCATACCGACTCCCTATGACAAGCAGCCGTTCTTCTACACCGACCAGTACGACCTCGGCATGGAGTACCGCGGCTACGTGCCTCCCGGTGTCGAAGCGACCGTCGTCATCCGCGGCGAGCGGGACACCCGGGAGCTGCTCGCGTTCTGGCTGTCCCCGGCGGACCAGGTCCTGGCCGCAATGAACGTAAACACCTGGGATGCGGAAGACCAGATCACCGCCCTGCTCGGCGCCGGCGCGGTGGACCCGCGGCGGCTGGCCGACCCCGGCATCCCGCTCGATCAAGCGCTGAGGTAAACCGCCGAGCCGGGCGCGCAGCACGCGTCGCTCGGTCCAAACCCCGAAGAACGTTCGGTGGGCATGTTGCCCGCTGCCGACAAGGAGACCCCAATGAATCCCACACAGCACCTTTACCAAGCCGGGCAGAGCCTGTGGTTGGACTCGATCAACCGCACGATGCTTCGCGACGGCACCCTCAGCGGCTACATCGACCACCTCGCGCTGACCGGGCTCACGTCCAACCCCACCATCCTTGGTCGGGCCATGGCAGCCGGCACCGACTACGACGAGTCGTTGCGGGCTCACCTGGCAGGGGGAACACGCGAACCCGAGGAGCTGGTCTACTCCGTGGCGTTGGACGACATCACCGCGGCGGCGGACCTGTTCCGTCCCGTGTGGGATCGCACAGTTGGCGTCGATGGGTACGTCTCGATCGAGGTACCCCCGGGCCTGGCCTACGACACCGACCGCAGCATCGAGGTCGCCCGCCGGCTGCACCAGCAAGCGGGTAGGCCGAACGTGCTGGTGAAGATCCCGGGCACGCCATCGGGCCTGGTGGCGATGGAGCACCTGGTGGCCGAGGGCATCGGGATCAACGTGACCCTGTTGTTCTCCGCCGAGCACTACCAGCGGACCGCCGAGGCCTATATCCGAGCGTTGGAACGACGGGCGTGTGACGGTCTCTCGCTCGACGTGCCCTGCGTCGCATCGGTTTTCGTCAGCCGCTGGGACCAGGCCGTCGACCGTCTGCTACCCCAGGATCTGCACGGGCGCCTCGGGCTGGCCGTCGCTCAGAACGTCTACGCCTCGTACCGCAGCCTGCTCGCCGAGCAGCGCTGGACCACGCTTGCCGCGGCGGGCGCCCGACCACAACGGGTGCTCTGGGCCTCGACCTCGACCAAAGACCCGAAACTTCCCGACACCTACTATGTGGACGAGCTCGCAGCTCCCGACACCATCAACACCATGCCGGAGCAGACGCTGCTCGCCTACGCCGACCACGGTGGTCCGGTGCGGCTGATGAAACCCGACGACGCGACTGCCGAACGCTGTATGGCGACAGTCACCTCCCACGGCATCGACATCGATGCGCTCGGACAGGCCCTACAACGCCGCGGGGCCCGCGCTTTCGAAGCCGACTGGGCGACGTTGCTGGCGGCCATCTCGGTCAAGATCAACTCTCTGGCCCGCGGTCATCTGGACCCCGTCGGCTCAGCGGTCTCCGGCGGCAGGTCGAGCAACGTCCGCTGACCGGCCGGTAGCCAACTCGTCGGCCACGCAGCCGGTCGTCCCGGCTGCCTGTCGTGCCCGCACGTCCAAAGCGGCGATCGGTGGGGCTGTCGGGCTGTCGGGTGACTGCCGCGCCCAGGTGCGTCGAACTGCCCTTCTGCTGACCTCGCCCGTCTCTGCCGCTGGTGACCTGAGCGGGATTCTGGTGACGGTCGTGCTGCTGACACAATGTGCGGGCGTCGGCAGTTCGAATCTGCCGGGGCACCTAACAAAACCGCAGGTCAGCCGCCTGACCGAAGTGCGCGACATCGCCGGTAGATGCAGCCAGCGCCGCGTTGTGGCGCGTTTGTGGCACAAGGTCCTCCATCGCGAGGGCCACAACGTCGAGGTCGCCGTCGAAAGACCCGAACAGACATCGAGCGTCATGGCCGCCGGCGCTACCCGAGCATCCGCTGAACGACCTTCAAGTTCGCGCCGGATCGCACAGCCAGCCAGGCCGCCGTTTGCCTCAGATCGTGCGGCTTAAGACCTGCAATGTCAGCCGGCGCACAGGCCGGGCGAACACACGCTGACGCCAGTTGTTCAGGCGCAGCACCTGTCCGTTCGACGATGTGAACGGCGCTGCATCACCAGGTCGGCCGGCGCCGCGGGACAGCAACGCAGGCAAGAGAGGGAGGAACCGTAACCTCGCGAGTGCGATGCGACTTCGGGGTCGCCGACGAGGGGGTCGGGTTCTGAGCCAAGAGACGGGACATACCCCCTTGGATCTGAGCCTGATGCGCCATGACCCTGGCCGAGAAGTCCGTCCTGCGAAGAGGACCAGCCCCGCACGTGTACCTGTCGATGGCGACGACACGCGGCTGGGTGGCCGGTCGCGGTGTAGGACCGCATCGTGTTGCCTTCTCGGTGAATGAAACGGCCTGCAGCACAAAGCCACGTCTATCTCCTGGACGACGCGCATCGCATTCAGCCTGTCCTGTATCTGCAGGATCACTCGGGATCTCGACAACGAGTGGTCAGGGCACAGGACTGGACGAAGGGGTACGTGCCTCTAGTGGTCCCGAAAACCGGATGTCGATGGTGTCCATCGGGCGTGTAGGGCCCGTGACGCGGGGCCAGGTCTCATTGTCCGAGGATGCGCCGACAAACTCGACGAAAGCCGGGTCCGAGGAGACGATCCGCTCCATCTCCTCGCCCCTGTCGCGCGTCAGGAGCTCCTGCGGGATCGTGATGAGCTCGCCTGCGCAGGTTTCGATAGACCCTGACGGACTCGCGCGTGGAAAGCGGCCACGCAGAGCGTGAAGGGTCGCCTCTTTCCAGCTCTCGTGCGCGGACGGCTCCTGCCCGTCCAGGAGCGTGATAGCCGTTTGCCGCAACGGGTGGCCGGGGTCGCCGAACACCGTGTGGGCGGCATCGCCTCTGCGGATCGGTCGAACGCGATCAAACAGGTCTGTGGGCACGTCGTCCACGGAGGTGCTGGGCATGATGTTCACCCTTCACGAGGCACACGATGATCCGAGTGCTGACGATGTGACGCGCACGAGGCACGCCGGCCCGCGACGACCATCGGACCGCGACGACGGTTCCGCGGACGTACCCGCAACGAAGGACCTCGGCGTAGTCCGGGCTTCCCTCGGTGGAGATCTGAGCCATACCCACGTAGTCGAACACCTGTTCGGTTTGGCCCGGGGCATGACGGACGTGCCGCGGCGATCGGCGCGACGGCCTCGTTCCTTGACCACCGAACAGCTGGGCAGGGAGAACACCGTGTTGGCCGCCCAGCCCGCGCGGGTTAAGGCCTGGGTCCTCTGGGAAGCAGGGGTCGAGGAGCTGGTGCTATGCGCCGGTCATCGTTGAGCGGGCTGAGCTCGACGCTGCCGAACGTGTCTCTTGCACGATCGACCTGGCCGCCGCGATGCTCCTTGCGAGTTCGATGGGTGAGCTGCCTACGTGAGCAAGGACTTTGGTCACCCTCTGCTCGAACTGCCTTGGCGCAGAATCGAGTTGGCCAGCCGAGGCGATGGCGCCCTTCTCGTTGACCAACCACACCTGCTCGTGGCCGTGTAGCGCGTGGGCGCACAGAAGGAAGGAGCGACTCAGGCAGAGTGCTACGTATGCCGTGTCGTTGCGGCTCACCCCCTTGTCTGCGATGTCGACGAGAAAGTCTGCCTCCCAGAGGTTCTCGACCAGTGCGCGGGCGAGCGGTGCGGGGTAGCGGATCATGCTGCGTAGCGCTCCCAGCTCGCCCGACGGGTCGTCGAGGACGATACCGTGGGCCAGCTCACCCACATACGCGAAGTCGGGGACACCCAAGGGGTGCCCGGCCTGGGTGTTCCAGGTGTACACGCCGCGCTGCGCACGCACCCACGCGTCACGCACGCGGTCGAGATCGCGGTAGATCCAGTCGACGTGGACCCCGTCGATCGTCAACCAGCCCCCACCGTCGACCCAGGGTCCCCACTCCCCCTGCCGGGTGACCCGGGCGTCCGGACCAGCGAGCTCTTTGGCGAGGTCGCTCAGGGCGCCGGTGTCCACGTCACCCCGGTAGTAGAGGCCGAGATCGACGTCGGAGTCGGGGGTATGCGTCCCGCGTGCTCGACTACCCCCGAGGACAGTCCCCACGACTCCCGGGACTCCGGCGAGGCCGGCGGTGATGCGGCCGAGGTCCAGCTGCGGCGGAAGGGCGTTGTGCAGCGCGGTCGGGTGGTGGGAGTTCGTCGTTTCGTCCCAGCTCATCCCGACCTCCTTTTCACCTGCTGGGCGCTTTTTACTGCCACTGAGGAGGCTAGCCGACGTGACTGGAGTGGCTGATGGGATTGAGGTGGTTCACGGAGGCAAGGGCGAGTGATGTTGCGTGCCAACAATATCGGCGTTTGGAAAGAGTTGACGAGCACCCGGGGTGGGAGTAGTATCGAACATCAGTTCGATTCGGTTGGGCAAGGATGTGCGGGGTGACGATCGAGACGGCGACCCACGCGGACGCGCTCGCGACAGCCATGGCCGAGCGAACGCGAGACAGCTATCTCCCTGGCGATGTCGCCAACGCTCTGACGCTGTTGGCGGTGCCAGGATCGGTCCTTGGCCGCGGCCCTGATGCCGATCCGGACGACGCTGGGGTGGAGGAGGGACACGGCCCGGTGCGGTTTCGGGTGGTCTCGCGTGAGATGACGGATGCGCGGTGGGCTCACCGGGAGGCGTCGATGGTGGACCGCCCCACCGACGAGCTCGCGACGGTGTGTATCGCCGAGGAGGTCGCGGTGATCGAGGCCGCGGAGCGCGTGAAGGCGTGGGCGGACTTCCAGACGTTGGCCGCGCTGCGGCGGCTGCGCGATCTGGTGGGGCACGAGTGTTGGGAGATCCAGGCGCGGCTCGGCTATGCCGACAAGGCAGTCCTGTCGCCGGAGCAGCGGCTGGTCGAGGCCAACAGCGCCACGGTCGACGAGGTCGCCCTTGCCACGGGCCTGTCCGAGGGTGACGTCCACCGGCGTCTGAGATTGGCTATGGACGAGGACGCGCGTGGTGAGCTGGTGCTGTCGGCGTTGGCGGTGGGGCGGGTGAGCCTGGACCGGTCTTCGCGGATCGTCGAGGCGACCGCGGGGTTGGACCCGGAGACCGCGAACGCCATCGCGGCACGCCTGCTCGCCCCGATTCCCGACGGGAGTGTCCGGTCCCACCGCTCGTTCCTGCGTGAGTTGGGGCGACAGGTGACCCTGCATCGTGTGGACCCGGTGCAGGCGCGGGCCGACGCACTGTCGCGGCGGACGGCATACGGGCGTCTCGACGACGACTGCAGCGCCACCTTGACCATCACCGGGGAGGGCGGCCGCGTCGTTGCGGCGCTGGATCGGGTGGAGATGATCAGCCGGCAGCTGCGGGCCCAAGGCGACCCGCGCACGCTGGAGAACCTCCGTTCGGACGTCGCACTCGACCTGATCCTCACCGGGTGGGGCGACCGTGACACCGGGGCCGACACCGCCAGGGACGCGGTGGGGCTCAAGGGCGTCGTGCCAGCGGCCCGCGTCAACCTGGTGATGTCCCTGTCGACGATGCTCGGTCTCGACGACGCGCCAGCGGAGATCCCCGGTTGGGGTTTCGTCTCCGCGGCCTACGCCCGCCAGATCGCGGTCTCGCAGGGTTCCGTATGGCGCCGCCTGGTCACCGACCCGGTCACCGGCGCCGCCCTCGACCTGTCGACCCAGCGGTACCGCCCCACCGCCGCGATGGCCGATCTGGTCGCCGCGATCGACGGGATGTGCCGTGCACCGGGATGCACCGTCAGCCCGGCCTGGTCCGACCTCGACCACGAGACACCCTGGCCGCTCGGCAGGACGTCGGTCGACAACCTCAGCGTCAAACACCGGCGGCATCACAACCACAAGACTCGGCGCACTTGGCGCAGCACGGCCGACTCCGAAGGCACCATCACCTGGACCACCTTGAGCGGCCGGACCTACCTCACCCGACGACGCGACTACCAAGAACCCCTCAGCCGACCCGCCACAGCCGACGAGATCGCCACCGCCCAACAGTTCGAACCACCACCCTTCTGAGCGGACGGCTGTTGGTGGTCGTGATCTCGTGTCCTGACGGGATTTCTGGTGACGGTCGAGCTGCTGACACAATGTGCGGGCGCCGCGCCCAGTCGTGCTTATCGGACGCCAATTCTCACCGGACGCGCCCGCCCTCGTAGCTCAGGGGATAGAGCACCGCTCTCCTAAAGCGGGTGTCGGCAGTTCGAATCTGCCCGGGGGCACCACACGTTTACGCAGGTCAGAGCCCATTTTGGCTCCCCGCACCGGTCCTCTGGTCCGACTCGCTGGCGCCTTGGGTGCCCGCTGGGTGCCCGAGTGCCCGGTTTACCCTCTCGAGGGCAGCCCGGTCGGCGTCTGTGCCCATCAGGTGCCCGTACGTGTCCAGCGTCAGCTTCGCCGTCGAATGACCCAGCCACGACGACACCGTCTTGATGTCGACACCGGCCGCGATCCATAGACTCGCCGCGGTATGCCTGAGGTCGTGGGGACGCCGACCCAGGCCGGTCGACGACCAATGCACCGACCGGCGCCAGTTCTGCGCATGCAGGTAACCGCCCTTCGGCGCGGGGAACAGTAGGTCATCAGGTGCGCGACCAACCGACCACTCCGCCACTATCGGCCGGACCCGGTCGGACAGCGGAACCACCCGTGATCGACCACTCTTAGTCGTCGCACGCTCGATCACCGCACCAGTTCGACCCGACTGCGGCACCGACCGCTTTACCACCAGGCCGGGATAGGGCACCGCATCCACGTCCCGGACCCGTAGACCGCGCAACTCCCCCATCCGGACCCCGGTCAACGCCAGTACCAGAGTGATTTCGGCATACCGACCCGCGCACTCCCGCTGCGTCTCGACGACGCGCAGCAGCAGCTCGAGCGGGAACGGGTCGACCTCGACCACCTTCCCCGTCCGTGAATCCCGGCGAGGCAACGGCACGTCCTCAGCCGGCGACAGCCGCAGCCGACGCGTCCGCACCGCGAACCGGAACAGCCCCCGCAACGTCGTCCGCACTCGAGCCGCCGTCCGCACCGACCTTGACACCGCGAGATCCGTCAAGAACCGCTCGACCTGGACCGGGGACACCGACGAGATGGGCAACCGTCCGAACGCCAGGACGATGTGCACCCGCAGGGCGCTCTCATCCGACTCCCACGACCTCACCCTGCCGTGCGTCTCGATATTCGTCCGCCAACGCCCCGACCGTTATCCGGCCAGCCGCGGGAGCGACGAACTCCCCCGAAATCAACAGCCGCTTCTGCTCGGCCTCCCAAAGCTGGGCATCGCCGGTTCCCGCAGCGGATGTGCAGTAGCCCGAGCGCCTCCCCCGTCGTCAAGTACGTCGAGAGGACCTCCCCGGTGGCCTTGTCGACCGTGGTGCTCGACCCCCGAAGCCGGATCGGGTGGGCGCAGTGTCCGACCCGGGCGGCGGTCCAGGCCCGAGACAGCAACCGGGCGATCACCTCGGCCTCGGTACGTGTCGACAGGGGTCGGTAGGTCCAGCCCGGCATCCTCCCCGAACCCCGCGAACGCCTGCCGGGGTAGGGAGGGCGCTGGACTCGGCCGACCGGTCCTGGGTCAGCCCTCGCCGCCGAGAGCGACGGACAGGGACGGCACCGGTTCGTTTGGGGCGGCACCTTCGATGATGCGTAGGTGAACCGGCCGGGCAGCTGTCGCGGCAGGCGCCGTCGTGCCGATGTCGAGGTGTTACACAGGGCGTAGCGGTTGACGAGGGCGGCGATGACGTCCTCGGTGACGTGGGTGAACCGGACCCGGACGGGTTCGGGGCTGCCGTCGAGGACAACGTAACCGACTCCGGGGAGGGACTCGCGGATCTGGTCGCAGCGGGCTCCGCGGGCGCGGGCTCCTCGGCCGAGGACCATGTCGACCTCGTCTGCGGACACAGGCGGAGGGCGATGCGGGTGGGAACAGGTCCCGCCGGGCGATCACGTCCTTCCCTGGGTCCTGCACCGCCCCGACCACCAGCACCCCGACCGCGCGGCCCTGAGACAGCAGTAGGGACGGGGCGGCGGTGATCCGCTGCTTCGCCTCCCGGTCAGTGACGTACGCAGTCAATGAGGCAATCTCGTCGACCACCATCACGATCAACGGCTCGCCCACCGTCGGGGCGTGAAGCCTTGTCTTGCCGCGGAGGGCGGCTTGCCGGCGGCGCACTACGGGCTCTTCACAATGCAGGGTGTAGGCGGGGTGGGCGCGTCGGTGCGCGACCGCGTGGACACCGACAGCCACACCGGCTGAACAACAACCTCACGTGGAGAGCCCGGTGCGGTGAGAATCGCACGCCGGGTTCGGCGGGCGGTCCGGGGAAACGGAGCGGCAGTAATGCCGCCACCGCGCCCCGGGCCGACCCAACTGGCGGCACACTCGCCCTGCCGACAAAGGGCGACAAGTACGTGACCGTGATCATCGACCTCACCCCAATCCGTAGCAAGACCGGGCCGGCCCGGTTGTTGAACATGCTCGAACGCCGCTCAAAGCAGGCGTTCAAGGCGTGGCTCGCAGGGCTGGGCGCGACGGGGTGGAGGTGGTCGCGATGGACGGGTTCACCGGGTTCAAGACCGCCACCACTGAGGAGCTGCCCGGCAGCTGTCAACACGGTTGCGGTGATGGATCCGTTCCACGTCGTGCGGCTGGCCGGTGACGCGTTGGACCAGTGCCGACGCCGGGTCCAGCAGGACACCCGTGGACACCGCGGCCATACCGGCGACCCGCTGTATGCGGCCCGGCCGACCCTGCACACCGGCGCTGGCCTGCTCACCGACAAGCAGCACCAACATCTCGAGGCCCTGTTCGGGGTTGAGGAGCACGTCGAGGTGGAGGCAAATGGGGGATCTACCAGGCGATGATCACCGCCTACCGCGAACCCGACCGACCCCCGAGGCCGGGAGCTGGTGAGCACGCTGATCGACTCGGTCAGCAGAAGTCCGGGCGGTCGATAGCGCCTCCATGACCGACGGCTTACCCGCGCTCCTCGCTGCACTCGGCGAGCGGTCGTACGCGATCGTCAGCAACAACTCCACCGACTCAGTCGAGAAATTCGCGGCGCTGCACCTTGGCGGGCGGCCACCCGCCGTCATCTTCGGCAAACCTGCACTAAGGCCAGACTTGATGAAGCCGAGTCCCTACCTGCTCAACGCCGTCCTCGAAAAGCTGGACCGACTCCCCGACGAGGCCGTGTTCGTCGGTGACGCGGTCAGCGACACCAGGCCGGGAACGCCGCCAACGTAGCGACCATCGGCTACGCCAACAAGCCAGGCAAAGCCGAGGCCCAATCCGACGCCGGTGCCGGAGCCGTCATCACCTCCCTCACCGACCTCATTCCCTGACGCGGTGGGCGTGTCTGGAACGTGTGATCGTCAGCCGATCTGCAAGGAATCTCGGCCACCTGTCGCGCATACCTAAACACGACCGATCCGCGGCATGAGCGAGTGTTCTCGAGTACGTGTTGCGCTCCAACATCACCTTTCAATCCTCCCGCCCCAAAGGGATATCCGCCCGTCACGACCCCCCACGCTTACCCACCAATCGGATCTAGGCTCATTCACGGCAGGTGATAAACTTGGAGGTTCTTACCGATGTTCGCGGTGAACAAATAGCCATCGGCGAATACGGTCTGTGCGAAAGTATTGCCTCCGGTGTTGAGGGTCCGGATGATCTGTCCTGTTTTGGCGTCGACCAGGTACACAGCGTTCGGTGTTGCGGTGAAATCGTACGTGCCGACGGCGACCATCCCTGCACCGTTCACGGTGGGGCTGGAAAGAACAGAGTTGGGAAGGCCCGTCTCCCAGAGAAACGCGCCTGTGAGCGGGTCAATGCGGCGAACTGATCCCCGGTAGGCGACACCGTTAATCGTTGTCGGGTCGCCGACCATGTAGAGATAGGTGCCGTCGTATGCTGCGGCTGCCGAACATTGAGCTGGACTCGCCGATGAGGATTTCGCGCCGATCCGCACCTTCCAGGCCAAACTCATGGTGGCGCGGTCTAGAGCGTAGTACATGCCGTTCTTGCTACACGCCCCGACAAACTGGCCGAAAATGGTGGGCGATCCTCCGAAGTCTCCGTCCCCCCCGAGCTCAGCGTCGGGGACTGTGTAGGAACCGAGCTTGGTCAACGTGGCACCGTCCAACTTCACAATCGAGACAGAGTCGTAGCGGTTCAACGTGTTTTTCGGTTGAGTACCGGTGCTCGCGTATACGCTGCCGTCGCTGTCAACGGCGACGCTGGTCCAGACGCCGCCACCCAGCAAACCCGCGGGGACGGTGTAGAAGCGGGCGAACTCGGCGCCAGAGGATTGGTCGTACCCGACCACGGCGCCGCGGGTGAGGGGCTTGTCGCAGTGGGAGGCGCTACCGACATAGATCCTCCCGTTGGCCACTGTCGGTGACGACCATTGGAAATAGTCGCTGACCGTAGACGACGGGAGGTCGACCACCGACCGCCACTTCACGGTTAGGTTTGCGGCGTCGAGCGCGTAAAGATATCCGTCAGGAGCAGCGATATAGACGGTGTCCGCTCCGGTCGAAGGGTCAGCTGCAACTGTCGCAGTGGCGATGAAGCCGCGGGCAAGGCAGGTCAGCTTAGGCCGGTACCCGATGAATACCTTGTTGAGCACCGCGCCAGTCGCGAGGTCCAACCGGTAAAAGTAGCCGTTGTTCGAGCCTAAATACACCGCACCGTCTGCGACGGTCGGGCTCGAAAAGAGAGAGGGCCCCGGTTGCCCGGTCATCGTCGCCGCGTCCCCGCGCCAATGCCACTTCTGGGCCAACTGCCCCACATTCGAAGGAGTTACTGTCGTATCATTCGGATTGTAGGAAGTATGCGTGCTACCACTCAGGTAGCCGGTCCAGTCCTGCAACCCCACTGCATTCGCCGGGACGACCGTCGACAGGCAAAGAGTGCCCATAATCATGAACCAGATAACGGCGAGCCCTGGTTTCTTGCGATACGCCGTTGCTGAAACTTTGCGCATATCCACCCATTTCTATCGTTTGTGACTAGGGTTTTTGTTCTTGTTGAGTCAAAAGCCCAGTCCGGGTCGTAGGGACGCGGGATGAGTCGCAGATCCGTTGATGCGCGGTAGCCCCAGGATGTCCTGGGCAGTGCCGACGAGGGTGTAGAGGCTCTGGTCTGAGGCGTCGGTGGCGCCAGGCGGGATGAACGCCGACATCACGACCGTGGGGATGTCGCAGGAGGGGGTGCAGGGTGTACGTCGTCGGGTGCGAACAGTCCTCCCGGGCCCTACTTGGGCCCTCTCCCTCGTCCCAGGTGAGCACTATCAGGGTGTTCCCGTTCAGGTAGTTCGGCGAGGAGAGCAGTGGCGGCAGGAAGGTGCTGAGCCAGGTGTCTCCTGCGGTGATCCGGGTCGCCTCGGTGCCCGGACAGCCGCTCTGGTAGTGCATGTTGTGGCACTGGTTTGGCGTGACCCAGGACAAGGCGGGCAGACTGGCGGGGTCGAACTGGGTAAGCGGCACGTCGTTGCTGGAGCAGTAGTTGACTGGAGTGCGCAGGTCGGTGTACCAGAAGGCCGGGTTGTGACCCTTCTGGTAGGTCACCTGCGAGCCCCCGCAGTTACTCGCCATGGACTCCTCGTAGG
>NZ_JBDTKA010000017.1:0-29361 GCF_039935575.1 Lapillicoccus sp. | reverse complement strand
GGGGACGGCCGGGCCACTGTTCGCCGTCGTCCCGTTGCCCCCGGCCGTCGTGAGCGCGACTCAGGTGCCGGTTCGCCAGCTCCCAGGCTGAACCTGGGCTGAACTGGGTCCGGACGAGTGACCGTCGAGGAGGGTGCTGACGGTCGGAGCTGCCAGCGTTGTCAGGCTCTCCACGAACCCGTGATCGCCCACCTCCCGCCGGCTGCTGTTCCCGGCCCCGGTCGTCCTCAGTCGTCGAGGCCTCAGTCGTCGAGGTCGTCGTACCCCGGGTCGAGCTGCTCCGGCGCGACCCCGAGTAGTGCGGCCACCTGCTCGGTGACGACGTCGGCTACAAGGGTAGCGAGCTCACGGCGACCGACGGCCCGGGTCTCGACGGGCCGGCGGTAGATAACGACCCGGGCCGGGCTGCGTCCCTCGGCTCCGAACAGCCGCCCCAGAGGCACCTCGGCGTGCTCCCAGGGCGCCGGGTCTGAGGGGGGCACGTCTTCGACACCGAACTCCACGGGGGGGAACGGCCGACCCCAGATCTCCTCCAACCTGCTGGCCGACTCGATCACCAGCTCGTCGAAGTGCTCGGATCGGGTGGCCATCACCGGCACGGCCGGCCAGGCGAGCGGACCGCGGACACCGCGTCCGCGACGGTCTCGGCGGCTCGGGCGGGCCGCCCGGCCCACACCAGGACGGCGCAGGTCACCAGGGTCGGTCCAGCTCACGGCACCACCCTAGGCGTACGCGGCGCGGCGCCGCCGCGGGCCGGCGCCACGGACCTAGAGTCGGCGGGTGGGGTTGTCTCGGCAGTGCTTGAAGACGGGGTGCACATCCCCGTCGGTTGCGACTCTCACCTACGTCTACCGCGACAGCACGGTGGTGCTCGGGCCGCTGGCCACGTATGCCGAGCCGCACACCTACGACCTGTGCCACCGGCACGCCGAGGGTCTGACGGCACCGCGCGGCTGGGAGGTGGTGCGGCTGACCACGGACTCCACGCCCCGGCCACCCAGCACCGACGACCTGTTGGCGCTCGCCGACGCCGTCCGTGAGGCCGGTCGGGCGAGACCCGGAGCGTCCCGGGACCGGGTAGGGGCGCAAGCCGACGACCAGGCGCGCCACGAGGCGGCTACCGGTGCGGTCGAGGTCGGCCGCAAGGGACACCTGCGCGTCCTGCGCGACTCCTGACGTCGCAGGCTTCGCTACCCTGACTCGTCGTGACCTCACCCGCCGCTGCTCCGTCCCACCGCGTCCTGGCCGACTTCATCAAGGCGTACGACGTGCGTGGGGTCGTGCCAGACCAGCTCGACGACGAGGTCGCGTGGGCGATCGGGTCGGCGTTCGCGCAGATCATCGCGGTGCCAGACGGCGCGTCCGCCGTCGTCGTCGGTCACGACATGCGGCCGAGCTCGCCCACCCTCAGCCGTGCGTTCGCCGAGGGTGTCGCTGCCCGGGGGTTGGACGTCACGCTTATCGGACTCTGCTCCACCGACGGCCTCTACTACGCCTCCGGCGCGTTGGGTCTGCCGGGGGCGATGTTCACCGCAAGCCACAACCCGGCCCAGTACAACGGGATCAAGATGTGCCGGGCCGGGGCGCGCCCGGTCGGCCAGGACAGCGGCCTCGCCGAGATCCGCGACCTGGCCCAGTGGTCGCTCGACCGGCAGGACTCGGCTGCGGTGACACACCAGGGGACGGCGCCAGGCACGATCAGCGAACGCGACGTGCTTGCGGACTACGCGCGCTTCCTGCGCGGTCTCGTCGATATCTCGGGCAACCGTCACCTCAAGGTCGTGGTGGACGCGGGCAACGGCATGGGCGGGTTCACCGTGCCGGCCGTCCTGGAGACCGGGGCCGGGCTGGACCAGCTGCCGCTCGAGGTGGTGCCGCTCTACTTCGAGCTCGACGGCACCTTCCCGAACCACGAGGCGAACCCCCTTGAGCCGGAGAACCTGCTCGACCTGCAGGCCGCGGTCGTGGAGCACGGCGCCGACATCGGCCTGGCCTTCGACGGTGACGCCGACCGTTGCTTCGTCATCGACGAGCGGGGCGAACCGGTGAGTCCCAGCGCGATCACCGGCCTGGTCGCCGCCCGTGAGATCGCCCGCGAGGTGGCGGGTGGCACCGATGCCGGTGACATCAAGGTGGTCCACAACGTCATCACCTCGGCTGCGGTGCCGGACATCATCCGCGAGAACGGCGCCGTGCCCGTGCGTACCCGCGTGGGCCACTCGTTCATCAAGGCCGAGATGGCCAAGGCCGGCGCGGTCTTCGGCGGCGAGCATTCGGCGCACTACTACTTCCGCGACTTCTGGTACGCCGACACCGGCATGCTCGCCGCGCTGCACGTCCTCGCCGCCCTCGGTGACGCCAGCGTCCCACTGTCGGAGCTGGGCGCGGCATACGAGCGCTACGTCGCCTCGGGCGAGATCAACTCCCGGGTCGTCGATGCCGGCGCGGCGACCGGACGCGTACGCCAGTGGGCGCAGGACCACGGGCCAGTCACCGTCGACGAGCTCGACGGCCTGACGATCACCCACGCCGGTGGGGGGTCCGACGACGGCACCGACCCGATGTGGTGGTTCAACGTCCGCGCGTCCAACACCGAACCGTTGTTGCGGCTCAACGTCGAGGCCGCCGACCGTGCCACGATGGAGTGCGTGCGCGACGTGATGCTCGCGCTGATCCGGGCAGGAGCGGACGCATGAGTGATATGACCGGACCCGACGGAGCGCCGGAAGACGCTGTTGTCAAAGGCGGTTCGTCGATCGAGCCCTGGCTGCGCGAGATCCTGCGCTGCCCGGCCTGCCGGTCCGAGCTCGTCGACGCCGTAGGCCCCGAGGGGGGACCGGAGCTGCTCTGCACAGGTGCCGAGTGCGGCCGGGCCTACCGCATCGAGGACGGCATCCCTGTCCTGCTCGTCGACGAGGCCCGAGCCGGGGCACCGGGTCCGGCCTGAGGTTCGCGGCCGATGCCCTTCATCGACGAGGCCCGACTGGACGACGACCAGCTCGCCCAGCTCGACTCGCGCCAGACGCTGCGGTCGCTCGCGTCCGCCGGCGCGCAGGTACGCCACGCCATCGACCTGGCGGGCGAGGCCGGGCTGGGCCGCCTGATGGGCGGCGAGCGGCCGAGGTCCGTCCTCGTCGCGGCGCTGGGTGGCTCGTCCGTGGTCGCCAACGTCCTCGAGCTGCTGGCCGAGCCCGGCTCACCCGTCCCGGTCCAGACCCGGCACAACCTGCCACTGCCGGGGTGGGTGGGTGCGCTCGACCTCGTAGTCGCGGTGTCGCAGTCGGGCCGCGCCGAGGGGCCGCTCGCCCTGGCCGCCGAGGCATCTCGACGTGGGGCGTCCCTCCTCACGGTCGGAGCCCCTGACTCCCCGCTGGCCGACATCAGCGCGCGGGCGCGCGGTGTGCACGTGGATGTCCCCGCAGGGACCTCGTCCCGCACCACCCTGTGGGCGATGCTCACGCCGGTCGTCCTCGCGGCCCACGCGCTGGGCATGGTCGACGCGGGCCCGTTGGTCTTCGCGCGGGTCGCCGACCGGCTCGACCAGCAGGCGGGGCTGTTCCGGCCGAGCTCGGAGACGTTCGTCAACCCGGCCAAGACGCTCGCGTGCGAGCTCGCCGAGGGGGTGCCGGTCGTGCTCGGGGACGGGCCGCTCACCGGCGTGGCTGCCTGCCGGGCGGCCGCGATGATCACCCGCACGGCACGCATACCGGCGACCTGGGGTGAGCTGCCCGACGCGGCGTCGCAGGTGGTCGCCTGCTTCGACGGTCCCTATACCGACGCCGGGCTGACCTCGGCAGCCGTCTCCGGGCCGGCTGACATCTTCGCCGACCCTTACCTCGACGGTGCTCCCGCGCCCAAGCTCCGGTTGCTGCTGCTGCGTGACGACGGCTCCGAACGGGTGGACGAGCGGGCCCGCACCCTGGCGGACGCGGTGGCACAGACCGCCCGCGACGTCGGCGTGCGGGTCAGCGAGCACGGCACCGAGGCCGGTCACGCCCTGGAACGCCTCGCCGCGCACATCGCGCTGACCGACTTTGCCGCCACCTACCTCGCGCTGGGCCTGGGGATGGACCCCGGCCTGTCGCCGCATGTCGCCGACTTGCGGGACCGGACCAGGGGTTGACTCGGTCGGCGTACCAGCCGGCCCGGTGGGGGCCGGGCCGGCTGGTACGGGAGGGATCAGCGGGTCAGCGTCAGCTGGCCGTCCATGGTGAGGTCGGCTGCGCCCTGGGTCGCCCGTTGATGGACCTCGACGGCGATGGTGTTGAACCCTTCGTGGAGCAGCGTCGCCGGTACCGACACCGTCACCGGCGCCGACTCGGCGCCACCATCGACCGCACTGGCAGCCAGGGTGGTGAACGTGACGGCGGCCGTGGGCATGTTGGACCTCGCGACCTCGACGCCGTTGATGTAGAGGACTGCGCCATCGTCACGTTTGAGGTCGAAGGTGGCCTTCTGCACGGCTGATCCGGGCGTGACGGTCACGCCGGTCCGGAAGTAGTAGGTCGCGCGTCCCGTCGTCGCCGGGATCGTCGTGGCGTTGCCGTTCTTGAAACCGAGGTCGCCCACACCGGTGGGCCAGGCCGTGTCGTTGAAGGAGCTCGCGCGCCAGGCGGTGCCTTGGTCACCACCGGTGGCCAGGTACCTCCAGGACGAGCCGAAGGGCATCACGACAGAAGACGTGGCCCCGCTCGAGCTGTTGGCTGCGCCCGGCGTGCCGTTGCCCTGGCTGGCGACCCAGCTCGCCGGATCAGTGTTGTCCGAGGCGAGGCTCTTGAGCTCGAGTGATGGGCCGGACCCATTGGCGGCGCTCGGCCACGGGGTGTCAACCCCGTAGGTCACGGTGTCGACCACTCGCGACCCGGCCTTCAACGACACGGTCTCGCCCGTGTTGTCGAGGCTGCCGCTGAACTGACCCCCGACCAGGACACGCGACGGGTAGGTCTGTCGGAAGACGGCGTTGTTCTTGACGAACACCATGCGGGCACCGGGCAGCAGGACGGTGCCCGCCGGGATCGTGTAGGTGCCTGGCCCGTCGAGCACCCAGCCGGACATGTCCACCGACTCGGTAGCGGACGGGTTGGCCAGCTCGACGTACTCGCCGTCTGAGCCGATGACCGGGTTGTACATCAGCTCGTCGATGACCACCTGCGGAGCGACGCTCTGTGACGGCGGGATCTCACTGGCGCTGGTGTGCTTGGCGATCATGTCGCGTCGCTCCTGGACGGCTCGCACCATCCTGCTACGGAAGGTCGAGAGGCTGCGTGTGCTCCAGGCCGCCGAATCGATCGCGAGGTCGTGGGTGCAGCAGGTCGTCAGTGCGTCGAACCGGTTGATGAGCGTGTTGTCCTTGAGGAACTGGTCCGACAAAGTCCGAACACGTCGGTAATGCATCGCAGCGATGTCCGGGACCGCGAACATAGAGATGAACAGGTTGTTCAACCGAAGGGGTGGGGTGACGAAGTCGCCGCCTTTGGGGTCGGCTCCCGCGTTGAAGATGTCGTCGAGGTCCCATTGCAGGATCTGCCACCGACCCGTGGCATTGCTGCGCCAGACATAGAAGTTCTTCGTCACGCTGTCCCATTGACGCATGGCGACGATAAGGGCCGTCACGTTGGTCATCTCGGGGAGGTCGAGGTTGGCATACATCCAGTCCCGCTTGGCCGGGGAGTCCGGCTGGGCCAGCACCTGCGTCAGCTGCCAGACGTCGGTGAAGTCGGTGTCCTTCGGGTTCTTCTTCTCGATGTCTCCCGAGGCGGCAAGCTCGATGGCGGTGGGATAGGTATGCATCCCCCCGGCCTGCACCTTGTAGAGCGCTCCGTTGTCGTAGCCGGTGGCCGACCGCCAGGTCCCGTCGTAGTTCTGCAGGATGGCGGCGATGCTGTAGAACTTCGCGTTCTTCTGCACCCGGAACGTCTGGGTGGCCAGGGCCGGCTGACCAGCCGTGCCGGACATCTCCCAGCCGATCCGGGGTACCGGGATCGAGTCGGACTGGAGGTCGAACTGGTCGAGGGCGTAGGGGAACGGTGCGCCGAAGTCGTAGGTGTAGCCCTTGGGGAGGTCGACCGACCACTTCACCTCGGCATCGTTGCAGCTGTGGTGTCCCTTGATCCTCATGGCTCCGCCGTCGAGCACCCGCCCGTTCCAGGCGAGGGTCGCCAGTGCCGTGACATCGTCGCAGCGGTGGTGCGCCACCATGTCGGCGTAGACGTCGTCGGGCATGAACCACTCGAGCAAGGGAAACTCTGCGCTGGCTAACGCCGGGTCACCCACAACGACGCCGTCAAAGGGACGGCTGTCACCGGCGGCGGGGTAGGTCGCGGTCGCGCCGCCGCGCGTCGCGCTGACCTTGTAGCGGACCAGCTGCCCCGCTGAAGCGCCCGGAAGCGTTGCGGCATAACGGCCGTCGCCGGCACCGCCGGGTGAGGCGGCGTCGTCGGCCATCGGGACGGTCACCTCGGCGCCGTACATCACCTTGTAGGTCAGCGACATGGAGGCTCCGGGAAGCGTGGTCGCCACTACCGAGAACGTGGTGTTGGGCGCGGGCCGGGTGGCGGAGGGGCCGACGTTGGTCACGCTGAGGACGGGCCTGTTCTCGATGCTGTTGCGCTGGCCCGGCGTGCCGTAGGCCACGGTGCTGGCTCCCCAGTTCGCCGGGTCGCTGTTGCTGCCCGCCGGGTTGATGAGCTCGAGGGACGGCCCGCCGCCGTCCGGGGTGAGTGGCCAGAGCCCCTCGTCGTCGTACGGCACCGATGCGACGGTCGAGCCGCTGCCGTCGGCCAGGGTGACGGTCTCGCCGCCGTTGGACAACGATGTTCCGGAGTACGAGAAGTCGGCAGCAAACCCGTAGTGGTTCGAGAACAGGGTGGGGTCCCCGGTTCCGACGAGACGCCCCCCCGCAGGGATGGTCGTGCCGGTCGGGAACTTGAGGTCAGTGGTCGCAATCGTGATCCCCGCCGTGAATCCCCACGAGGAGATGTCGACGCTCTCGCCCCCGCGGTTGTAGAGCTCGATGAACTCGGTGCCGTCCGGATCGGGGGCGTGGTACATCAGCTCCGAGATGACAATGTCCGTCGCATCCGCGTGCGCCACCGCCGGGGCCAGCAGCCCCAGGGTCGCAGTGGACAGCACCGTGGCGACGACGACGACTGAACGTGAGCTTCTACGCACCAGATCCCCCTGTGGACAGCATTGTGTGGGGGAAGCATGCACCGACTCTCATTGTATGTGCAGGGTTTTCTCCGCATTCCTTAAACAAGTGAATGCAGTTCGCGAACCTTTCACCCTAATGTCCTAATTGTCCTGAGGAATCGCTGGGAGCCATTCACCTCAAGGGCGTAGCTCAGCTCGCGAGAGGCTGAGCCGGCGCGCGCCTGGCAGTCCCAGCAGCTCGGCTGCTGGGAGCAACAGCTTGGACCGCCGCAGCCCGCTGCCAACCACGACCTCGCCGGCAGCGAGCACCGCCTCGTCGACGAGGATCGTCCAGCCCTCGGGCGCGCCGACCGGGGTGATCCCGCCGAACTCCATGCCCGTCAGTGCGACCGCCTCCTGCCGCGACGCGAAGGAGCACTTGCGCGCGTCCAGCTCCTTGCGCACCACGCCGTTGACGTCGGCCCGCATCATCGCGAGGACCATCACCGCGGCGTACCGGGTGACCTCACCGCGCCGTGCCGCGACGACGACGCAATTCGCCGAGTGCTCCGGCGGGACCTCGTATGCCTCGCAGAACGCGGCCGTGTCGGCGAGGGTGTCGTCGATCGCTGCAACGCGGGCGCCCGGGACCAGCCCGGCAGCGGCAGCGACCGGTGCGGCGACCAGGTCGAGCTGGCCGTGAAGGGGCGCCCAGTCGAGGTTTCCGGCAGCCGTGCCTGTTCGCGTGATCACGAAGGGACGCTAGCGCGGCGGCTACCCTGGCTGTGTGTCGACCCAGGGTGGAACCAAGGCGATCATCGCTGCGTTGACAGCGAACCTCGGGATCGCGGTGACCAAGTTCGTCGCGTTCCTGCTGACCGGCTCGAGCTCGATGCTCGCCGAGTCGGTTCACTCGGTCGCCGACTCGGGCAACCAGGCCCTGCTGCTGCTCGGCGGTAAGCGGGCTCGCCGAGCGGCCACCCCCGAGCACCCGTTCGGCTATGGTCGCGAGCGCTACTTCTGGGCGTTCGTCGTCTCCATCGTGCTGTTCTCGGTCGGTGGCCTGTTCGCGCTCTACGAGGCGTTCCACAAGCTCCAACATCCGCAGCCGATCGAGGGGTTCTGGTGGTGGCTGCCGCTGGTCGTCCTGGTCATCTCGATCGGGCTCGAGTCGTACTCGTTCCGGACAGCCATCAGGGAGTCGAACCACGTGCGCGGCTCGCGCGGTTGGGTCGAGTTCATCCAGACCGCCAAGGCACCCGAGCTCCCCGTGGTGCTGCTGGAGGACTTTGCCGCGCTGATCGGCCTGGTCTTCGCGCTGGTCGGAGTGGGCCTCACGCTGATCACCGGCAACGGGATCTGGGACGCGGTGGGCACGGGCCTGATCGGCCTCCTGCTGGTCACGGTCGCCATCACCTTGTCGGTGGAGATGAAGTCGCTGCTGCTGGGTGAGTCCGGCACGGCCGAGCACGTACGCGCCATCGAGGAGGCGCTGGCCTCCACCGAGGGCATCGACCGGGTGATCCACATGCGCACCCTGCACATCGGACCTGAAGAGCTGCTCGTCGCCGCCAAGGTCGCGGTCACGACGACGGACACGGCCGACGAGATCGCCGACGCCATCAACCGCGCCGAGCTCGCCGCCCGGCGGGCGACCCCGGACCTCACCCTGCTGCTCTACCTCGAACCCGACCTCGACACGGCGCTCGCTGACCGGCATCCGGCGTAGCGTCGTCATCATGAGTGACCCCTCGATCCGCCAGCACATCACCGACCTCGTGCACGAGGAGCGCGCCCTGCGCGACAAGCTGGCCGCTGGTCAGGTCTCGCCGGCCGACGAGCGGTCCCGGCTGCGCGAGCTCGAGGTCGAGCTCGACCAGTGCTGGGACCTGCTGCGCCAGCGCGACGCCAAGCGCGAGTTCGGCGAGAACCCCGACAGCGCCGCCGTCCGCGACCCGCGCACCGTCGAGGGCTACCTCGGCTGAGGATTCAACACCGGGGGGAGGCGCGCGGTTCGGTGCCAGCGACGTGCGGGCGGTAGACTCTGCCATACAACCGCGGCGTGGGTGATACCCCGCGAGAACGATGTGCCCAGATGGGCTACGCCGGGTCAGCACACCTCACCTCAACAGGAAGATTTGTCATGTCCTTTGACTTCAAGGTGGCCGACCTGAGCCTCGCCGAGGCCGGCCGTCACCAGCTCCGACTCGCCGAGCACGAGATGCCCGGCCTGATGTCCCTGCGCGAGGAGTACGCCGCCGCGCAGCCGCTCAAGGGCGCCCGCATCGCCGGTTCGCTGCACATGACCGTGCAGACCGCCGTGCTCATCGAGACCCTCACCGCGCTGGGCGCCGAGGTCCGCTGGGCCTCCTGCAACATCTACTCCACGCAGGACGAGGCGGCCGCCGCGGCCGTAGTGGGCCCGCACGGCACCCCGCAGGACCCACAGGGCGTCCCCGTCTTCGCGTGGAAGGGCGAGACTCTTCCCGAGTACTGGTGGTGCACCGACCAGATCCTCACGTGGCCGGGCGAGGCTGACACACACGGCCCCAACATGATCCTCGACGACGGCGGCGACGCCACGATGCTCGTCCACAAGGGCCGCGAGTGGGAGACCGCAGGCCAGGTCCCGCCGACCACCGACGAAGACACCGAGGAGTTCGGCGTCTTCAAAGAGCTGGTCCGCACCACGATGGCGGCCGACCCCACCAAGTGGACCCGCATCTCCGAGGGCATCAAGGGGGTCACCGAGGAGACCACGACCGGTGTCCACCGGCTCTACCAGCTGGCTGAGACCGGTGACCTGCTCTTCCCGGCCATCAACGTCAACGACTCGGTGACCAAGTCCAAGTTCGACAACACCTACGGCTGCCGGCACTCGCTCATCGACGGTCTCAACCGCGCCACCGACGTCCTGATCGGCGGCAAGGTCTGCGTCGTCGCGGGTTACGGCGACGTGGGCAAGGGCTGCGCGGAGTCACTGCGCGGCCAGGGGGCTCGCGTGATCGTCACCGAGATCGACCCGATCTGCGCACTGCAGGCCGCGATGGAAGGTTTCCAGGTCGCCCGCCTCGAGGACGTTGTCGCAACCGCCGACATCTTCGTCACGACCACCGGCTGCTACGACGTCATCACCGCGGACCACATGACCCAGATGAAGAACAAGGCGATCGTCGCCAACATCGGCCACTTCGACAACGAGATCGACATGGCCGGCCTGGCGAAGGTCCCGGGTGTCACCAAGACCCAGATCAAGCCGCAGGTGCACGAGTGGACGTTCGCCACCGGCAGCTCGATCATCGTGCTATCCGAGGGGCGGTTGATGAACCTCGGCAACGCCACCGGACACCCGAGCTTCGTGATGAGCAACAGCTTCTCGAACCAGACGATCGCCCAGATCGAGCTGTTCACCAAGACCGGTGACTACGAGCGTCAGGTCTACGTGCTGCCGAAGCACCTGGACGAGAAGGTCGCCCGCCAGCACCTGGACGCGCTCGGGGTCCGGCTCACGGAGCTCACCAAGAGCCAGGCGGAGTACCTCGGTGTCGACGTCGCGGGTCCCTACAAGGCGGACCACTACCGCTACTGAGCCCTCGGCGACGCCCGCAGCACGCACGACCGGTATGCCCGTCCGCTCGCCCGAGCGGACGGCATACCGGCGTCCGGCGTTGGTCCCGATCGGTGCGGTTTGCCCCCACCCGTATGAAATGATCGGCCTAGGCACGACGAGCGTGCATGTCGGGTTCGGGGGGACCGAGGGAGGACTGCAGCAGTGAAGGGACGCGTGCTCGTCGTCGACGACGACCTGGCGTTGGCGGAGATGTTGAGCATCGTGCTGCGCCAGGAGGGCCTGGACGTCGCGCACGTCGCCGACGGCTCGTCCGCCGTTGCCGCCTTCCGCGACTACCACCCGGACCTGGTGCTGCTCGACGTCATGCTGCCCGGCCTCGACGGCATGGAGGTGTGCCGGCGGATCCGCGCCGAGGCCGGTGTCCCCATCGTCATGCTCACCGCTCGCACGGACACGGTCGACATCGTCGTGGGACTCGAGTCCGGCGCCGACGACTACATCATGAAGCCGTTCAAGCCGCAGGAGCTCATCGCCCGGGTCCGGGCGCGACTACGCCGCACCGACGAGCCGGAGCCGGAGAAGCTCGAGATCGGCGACCTGCAGATCGACGTCGCCGGGCACTCCGTGAAACGGGGCGGAACCGCCCTGTCGCTCACCCCGCTCGAGTTCGACCTGCTCGTGGCGCTCGCGCGCAAGCCGTGGCAGGTGTTCACCCGTGAGGTGCTGCTGGAGCAGGTCTGGGGATACCGGCACGCCGGTGACACCCGGCTGGTCAACGTGCACGTGCAGCGGTTGCGCAGCAAGGTCGAGCTCGACCCTGAGCACCCCGAGATCGTCGTCACTGTCCGTGGGGTCGGCTACAAGGCCGGCCCTGCCTGACCGGGTGGGCATCCGGTGAGTGACGAGCGGGTGGCGACCGGGACGCCGGCCGGCGACCCGACGGCTGACGACCCCGCGGCTGGGCCCCGCACGCCGGCGGTCCCGCGTGAGGCACCTCGGCACGACTGGGCAACAATACGCTCCCGCGTGCTGCCGGCCGCCGGTCGCGCCGTCCGGGCGGCCTGGACCGCCGTGTGGGGCCGCACACGCTGGCTGCGCCGGACCTGGCGTCGTTCGCTGCAGTTCCGCACCGTGGCCGTCACGATGATCCTCGGCACGGTGGTGCTGGCGGTCGTCGGCTCGTACCTCTACCAGCGCGTCGCCGACGGGCTGGTCGAGGACCGCCGGGTCACCGCGTCGGCCGAGGCGGCGCTGCTCACCAGTCGCACCCAGCAGCAGTTCGACGCCTCCGACAAGGTGCTGACCGGCGACGCGCTGCTGGAGTCCGCGCGCGGGTTCGTCCAGGACGCCGCCGGCACCGAGCGCAGCCGTTATGTCCTGCTGCTCAAGGGGGCCAACAACACCGCGCAGAGCTATGCCCTCCCGCTGATCCAGTCCGGCGAGGTCAACCTCTCGGCGATCCCGGACGCGTTGCGGCAGAAGGTCGCTGCCAACCCGTCCGTGCAGCAGATGCAGGTGGTCTCGATCAAGCTGACGGGCGAGGGCGACCCCGTGCCGTCGTGGGTGATCGGCCAGCAGATCACCGTGCCACTGGCGAACAACTGCGGCCTGTACTTCGTCTACCCCATGACGCGCGAGCGCGACACGCTGAGCCTGGTCGGGCGGTTCCTCCTGCTCGGCGGCGTCCTGCTGATGCTCCTGATCGGTGGGATCGCCTACGTCGTGACCCGGCTCGTGGTGGCCCCCGTCCGTCGGGCTGCGGACGTGGCGACCCGGCTCGCTGCGGGGGACCTGAACCAGCGGATGCCAGCCAAGGGCGAGGACGACCTGGCCTCCTTGGCGACCTCCTTCAACGAGATGGCGGCGAGTCTGCAGCAGCAGATCGGCCAGCTGGAGAACCTCTCGCGGTTCCAGCAGCGGTTCGTGTCCGACGTCTCCCACGAGCTGCGGACCCCGCTCACGACGATCCGGATGGCCGGCGACCTCATCCACGACTCCCGCTCCGACTTCGACCCCGCGGTGGCTCGGTCGGCCGAGCTGCTGCGCGGCGAGCTCGACCGGTTCGAAGCGCTGTTGTCCGACCTGCTCGAGATCAGCCGCTATGACGCAGGCGCCGCCGTCCTCGACATCGAGCCGACCGACCTGCGCTCCTGCGTCGACCGGGTCGTGTCGTGGGCGTCGTCGCTGGCCGAGCGCAAGGGGAGCCAGGTGATCGTCGAGGAGCCCGACACCCCGTGCGTCGCCGAGATCGACTCGCGGCGGGTCGAGCGGATTCTGCGCAACCTGCTGGTCAACGCCATCGAGCACGGTGAAGGGCTCCCGATCACGATCCGCGTAGCCGAGGCAGCCCACGCCGCTGCCGTTTCCGTCCGCGACCAGGGACTCGGACTGCGGCCCGGCGAGGCCGGGATGGTCTTCAACCGGTTCTGGCGGGCCGATCCCGCGCGGGCCAGGACCACGGGAGGGACCGGGCTGGGCCTGGCGATCTCCTTGGAGGACGCCCGACTGCACCAGGGCTGGCTGCAGGCCTGGGGGGTGCCGGGCCAGGGCTCCTGCTTCCGGCTCACCCTGCCGCGGACCGCCGGAGCCATGCTCGAGTCATCGCCGCTTCCGCTCGACCCAACCCTCGCTGACCCTGCGGGCCCTTCCGACCCTGCGGGCCCTTCCGATCATGCCGGCCCTTCCGATCATGCCGCTCACGCCGGCCATGCCGATCAGGTTGTCGCCGCCGGCCCCTCGCAGGACGGCTCCTCGGCCGCGGTGACCTCGTCGGGGCGGGTGTGAGCCGGATGCGGCCGCGGCACCCCGTGTTGGTCTTGCTGCTCGCCGCGGCGCTCCTCGGCGGTTGCGGACTTCCGCACGGCAGCGAGATCCAGGAGGGCCGCCGGATCGGGGAGAACGTCGCTCCCCGGGCGCGCGTCGTGGTCAACGCCCCGCTGCCAGGTGCCTCGCAGGACGTGATCGCCCGGGACTTCGTCCGCGCGGGTGCCGCCTTCCAGGAGCTGGGCGGCGACCAGCAGGTGGTGGGACGCTCCTACCTGACGCCGGACTCGGTCGACCTGTGGCGTCCGACAACCCTCACCACCACCGTCTTCGACGCGCGCAGCCCGGTAGCCATCGAGCACCTCCCGTCCGACCAGGTGCGCCTGACCGCGACCGCCGTCGCCACGATCGACGACGCGGGTCACTACCGCGAGGTGCCTCCGGGGACCTCCGCCTCGGTCGTCTTCACGATGGTGAAGGTGGCAGGGGAGTGGCGGATCGGCCTGCCACCCGACGGGTTCGGCCTGTGGCTCAACACCGAGGACTTCGACCAGGTCTTCGGCGCCTTCGACACGTTCTACCCCCTGGCCGGCAAGCGGCAGCTGGTGTCCGACGTCCGGTGGCTTCCAACCGGTACCCGCCTGCCGACGGCCCTGGCCCGAGCGCAGCTGAGCGGTGTCCCGGCGTACCTGGCGCCCATCGTCGACTCGGGGATCCCCGAGGGGACACGCCTGGCGGTCGACGCCGTCAACGTGGACGCGAACGGGGTCGCCACGGTCACGCTGACCAACACCGCGCAGACCATCGACCCGGCCCGCCGACGCGCGATCTGGGCCCAGCTGGTCTCCACGATGATACAGGCACCCGGGGTGAACGCCGTGTCGGTCGAGGTCCAAGGCATCGGCAAGATCCCGGTCTCGACGCTGCCCGGCCCGTTGTCGTCGGCGAGCGACCTCGGGTACACCCCGGCACCCGCCGAACCAGTGACCCGGGGCCTCGTGCGCACGAAGGACGTCGTCCAGGAGCTGAACCCGCAGGACCTCGACGAGACGCACCAGGGCCAGCAGGCCGTCAAACCCACGAAGTCCACCGCCGCTTCCACGCTCACGATCCCCACCTCGTGGACTCACCTGGCGCTCTCCTCGGACGGCACCGACATCGCTGCGGTGTCGGCGAGCCGGACCGAGCTGGCCCGGTGGCACGGCTCGGTGCCCATCACCGTGGCCGCCTTCGCGTCCGACCTGACCAACCCCGCGTATGCCTCCGACGGCCGTCTCTGGGTTGCCGGCCAGGCCGGCGGGGGCGCCACGGTCGTCACCTTCGACTCCACCAGCTCCCGGGCCACGTTGCCGGCCCCGGTGAAGGTGCCGTGGCTGGACGGACGTCAGGTGATCAACCTGGCCGTGTCCCCGGACGGCACCCGTGCAGCGGTCCTGTCGGAGCTGCGCAACGCCACCGACTTCCGGCTCGACATCGCCTCGATCGTGCGCGACGGCAGCGGGATCCCGACGGCTTTGGGCGACGCATACCGGCAGGGCGAGCCGCTCACCCGGTTCCTCGACGTCGCCTGGCTCGACCCGATGAGCCTGGTAGTCCTGGCTCGCGACCGGGACGCTGACCCCCTGCGACCGTTCCAGGTGGAGATCGGCCAGGGCGTGGGTCTGCGGCGCGTCGGGCAGCTGGACCTCGACCAGACCCTGATCAAGGAGGTCCCCGGGACGAGCACCGACGTGACCTCCCGCGGCGGGGTGCGGGGGATCCTCGTGACTTCTGCGGCAACGAGTACGACACGCGGCCAGGTCCTGGTCCGGGTAGGCAACAACTGGGCGACGCAGTCCGACGTCGACGAGGTGGTCGTCGCGGGCACGTGAGCAACCGGCGGCGGTCGCAGCCCACGTTGGTTGTCCACAGGCGAGGGCTCCACGGGACGGGTGAGGCCGCACCACGCCCCACGATGTGTGGATGACCCGCGTGAGAGCCGTCAGTGCCGTCAGAGCGGTCAGTGCCGTCAGAGCCGTCAGACCCGTCAGTGCCGTCTCTGCCCTGCCCGGCCTCGCCCTGGCCCTGCTCGACCTGGCCCTGCCCAGCACCTGTGCCGGGTGCGAAGGACCGTCCGCCCCGAACCAGCCCGTGTGCTCGGCCTGTCGTCGTGAGCTCGCTGCGGGGCTGTTCACGACGCCACGTCGGGTGGCCCCCGAACCTCTCCCGCCGGGGCTGCCCGTGGTGGTCGCCTGCGGCCCGTACGCCGGCACGCTGCGGCGACTCGTGACGGCCTACAAGGACGAGGACCGGCGCGACCTGTGCGGCCTGCTGGCCGGCCTGCTGGGCGCCGCCCTCACGCCGTTCCAGGGCGGCGACGTCATCGTCGTCCCGGCACCATCGTCGAGGGCAGCCGTGCGTCGCCGCGGAGACGAACCCGTCACCGACCTGGCCCGCACCGCAGCGTGCCGCGCCGGCTGGGACCGAGACGAGGTCCGGCCCGCGCTGCGCGTGGTCCGCCCGGTGGCCGACCAGTCCCGGCTCGGGCACGCGGCGCGGGCCGCGAACCTGGCCGGCGCATACCGGGTCCCCGCCCGCCGGGCCGCACAGGTGACCGGCCGCAGGGTCGTGCTCGTCGACGACGTCCTGACCACCGGAGCCACGCTGGCGGAGGCGGCCAGGGCGATCCGTGCTGCCGGCGGCGTCGTGGTCGGGGCAGCCGCTCTGGCCGCCACTCAGCGGAGGTGACGGTCAGCCGGGAACTCACTGCCCGCCCCCGACGTCCCTGGGTCACCGCGGTCGCACAGTTCCACCCGAGGCCGGACAGGGCTACCGTCGGGACAGGTCCACGGTGCGTGACGCAGGCAGGCGAGTGGACCGGAAAGGGGACAAGGACCGACCGGTGCAGACGCGGACAGCGCGGCCGTGGGCCGGCGCCCTGAGCGTGCAGACACCCTGACTTCACCACTCCAACAGCGAGGAGAACCCGTGGATATCGTCGTCACTGGGCGCCACACCCAGGTCTCGGACCGTTTCCGCCAGCATCTCGAGGACAAGCTGTCCAAGGTGCCTCAGCTCCTGCCCAAGGTCTCTCGGGTCGACGTCGTCGTCACCCACGAGAACCAGGTCAAGAACTGCGAGGCCGTCGAGATCACCTGCCACGCCAAGGGCCCGGTCATCCGGGCCGAGGCCTGCACGGACGACGCCTACGGGGCGCTGGACGCGGCCCTCGACAAGCTGTTCGAGCGCCTCCGGCGGGTCGGTGACCGCAAGAAGGTGTCCCGGACGGGCCGGCGGGTTCCCGAGTCCGTCGCCCAGGCAACCGGCCGCGTCGCCGAGACGCCGGTGATGGGTGACGCCGTCCCCGACACGTTCGACGGCGCGCCGAACGGCAACGGGCACTTCGGGGCGGTCGGCGACTCGCCCATCGAGGTCCGCGAGAAGGTCCACGCGAGCGCACCGATGACGCTCGAGGACGCGCTCAACCAGATGGAGCTCGTCGGCCACGACTTCTACCTGTTCCACGACACAGAAACCGGTCAGCCGAGTGTCGTCTACCGGCGCCGGGGGTGGTCCTACGGCGTCATCCACCTGAAGGTCGACGCCGCCGCGCTCTGACCGAACGGGTTCGCGCATGCAATGATGCCGGGATGGACAGCCCGCGCGACAGCCCGCGTGACTCGCCTGGTGCCGCTCGCGTGGCCGAGGTCGTGGAGCCGATCCGGGTCCTCGTCGCAGACGACCACGCCCTGTTTCGTCGCGGCCTGGACATGGTGCTCGTCCACGAGGGTGACATCGAGGTGGTCGGCGAGGCTGGTGACGGCATCGAGGCGCTCGCCAAGGCCGTGGAGCTGCTGCCCGACATCGTGCTGATGGACGTGCGGATGCCGAAGTCCTCCGGGATCGAGGCCTGCTCCGCGATCAAGGAGCGGGTCCCGTCGGCCCGGGTCGTCATGCTGACGATCAGCGACGAGGAGGACGACCTGTTCGAGGCGATCCGGGCCGGTGCCAACGGCTACCTGCTCAAGGACGTGCCCGGCGACGAGATCGCCGCGGGGATCCGCGCGGTCTACAACGGCCAGTCCTTGATCTCTCCGTCGATGGCCTCCAAGCTGCTCGTCGAGTTCGCCCAGATCAGCCGACGCGAGGCGGAGATCCCCAACGCCCACGCCCCCAAGCTGACCCAGCGCGAGGTCGAGGTGCTGCGCCTGGTCGCCCGGGGGATGGGCAACCGCGACATCGGCAGCCAGCTGTTCATCTCCGAGAACACCGTCAAGAACCATGTCCGCAACATCCTGGAGAAGCTGCAGCTGCACTCCCGGATGGAGGCGGCGATGTACGCCGTCCGGCAGAACATCATCGACCCCCGTCAGGCTTGATGGGGGTCGAAGGCAGCTTGACCAGGGCTGAGGGCGCCTGATGGCGACACCGGCCACGGTGCGGCTGAGCACGGTGCAGGCGCGGCGGATCGCGCTCGCCGCACAGGGTTTCGCCGACGCCCGCCCGGCGCCGTGGACCGCGACCACGCGGCACCTGCAGCGTGTCGTCGACCGCGTCGGCATCGTCCAGATCGACAGCGTCAACGTCGTCGCCCGCAGCCAGTACCTGCCGTTCTTCGCACGCCTCGGCCCTTATGACACCGACCTGCTGGACCGGGCCCGCGACCGGTCCCCCCGCCGGCTCGTCGAGTCGTGGGCCCACATGGCCAGCCTCATCCCACCATCGACCTGGCCGCTGCTGGACTTCCGGATGCGACGGGCCGTGGAGGAGTCGTGGGGTGGCATGCAACGGGTCGCCCGGGAGCATCCCGGGTTGGTCGAGGCGGTGCTCGACGAGGTCGAGCGGAACGGACCCCTCACGTCGCGGGCCCTCGAGCTCGCCCTCGCGCACGACATCCCCCGCACCCGCGACAGCTGGGGCTGGAACTGGTCGATCGTCAAGAACGCGCTCGAGCACCTGTTCTGGTCCGGTCAGATTACCTCGGCGGGCCGCAACAGCCAGTTCGAGCGCCGGTATGCCTCGCTCGCTCTCGTCGCGCCGCGCACCCCACCGCTGGTGCGCGAGCAGTGGCTGCACCCGGCTGCGCGACCGAGCGAGGCCGAGGCATATCTGGAGATGGTGCGCATCGCCGCGCGGTCGCACGGGGTCGGCACCGTGCTCTGCCTGCGCGACTACTTCCGGCTCAAGACTGTCCAGGTGATGCCCGCGATCGAGGCGCTGGTCGCGCGCGGTGTCCTGCTCCCTGCGCGGATCGAGGGGTGGGACAAGCCGGCCTGGCTGTATGCCGGGGCGCGGCGTCCGCGAGCCGTGCACGCCGAGGCGCTGCTCAGCCCGTTCGACTCGCTCGTCTGGCAGCGCGAACGCACCGAGGCGCTGTTCGACCTGCGCTACCGCATCGAGATCTACACGCCTGTCGAGAAGCGCGTACACGGTTACTACGTGCTGCCATTCCTCTACGGGGACACCCTGGTCGCGCGCTGCGACCTCAAGGCCGACCGCGCGGCCGGGGTCCTGCGCGTCAACCAGGTCACCTGGCAGCCGCGGGTCCCGCAGGCTGCTGCGGAGGCGCTCGAGCGCAACCTCGCGTCGATGGCCGACTGGCTCGGTCTGGCGGGCGGTGTCCAGGGATCCACGGGCTGGTCGGCCAACCGGCCCGAGGCCCGACCAGGTGCTCAGCCAGGTCCCCAGTGAGCCTGGGGGAGCTGCAGGTCGTCACCCGGGTCGTTGCCGTGGTGCCCGTCTTCGACCCGGGCGACGACCTGGTCGATCTCGTGAGAGCCATTGTCCCGCAGGTGGTCTCGGTCATTCTCGTCGACGACGGCAGCACCGCTGTCGGCACGGCGATGATGCTGGCGCGATGCACGGAGCTCGGCGCGCGGGTCGTCCGGCACGAACACAACCGCGGCATCGCCGCTGCCCTCAACACCGGCGTCGAGGCCGCGTCCGCTCCCGACGGTCCCGGAGCGGAGGCCGTGCTCACCCTCGACCAGGACAGCGCCGTCACGCCGGGTTTCGTGGGCGCCCTTCTCCAGGCCTGGGGCGCTGCTCTTGCGGCGAAGGTCCGGGTCGGCCTGGTCGCGCCCGAGCGTGTCGTCGGACTGCCGGACCAGGGGCGCGGCCGCGGTCCTGGTGGGGTACTCGTCGGCCGCGACCCGATCCAGTCCGGGACCCTGGTGCCGGTCGAGACGGTCCGGGCCGTCGGCCCGTTCGACGAGGCCCTGGTGATCGACGGCGTGGACGCCGACTTCGCGCTGCGGTGTCTCGACGCGGGGCTGGCGGTTGTCATCGCGCCGGGGCTGAGCCTCGGGCACCGGCTCGGCGCCCGGCACGAGGTCCGTGTCGGCCGTCGCCGACTCTCCCTGACCAGGTCGGCACCGTCCCGCTACTACTACCTCGCCCGCAACCGGATGGTGTTGCTACGCCGCCATGGTCGGCGCCATCCAGGGTGGGCGGCCGGCCAGGTCGTCGGGCTGGGCGGCCACCTCGCGCTGGTGCTCACCCTGGTGCCGGACCGCCAGGTGAAGGCCCGCGAGGTGGCACGAGGCATACGCGACGCCGCCCGAGGGGTCACCGGCCCCCGACCAGCTCCCGGAGCCGGGGCACCGGACTCACGTTCTTGAGCACCGAACGCATACCTCTGCCGGTTCTCGGGCGTTCGAGGGTCGAGAAACCCGCCAGCATGTGAGTCCGGTGGGAGTGCAGGACTCAGGGGTTTGGTTTGGAGCGGCCGGGGGGGTCGGCGCTGCCGGTGCGGCGGAGGCGGACGCGGGCATACCGTCACCCAACCAATCGCCGCCCAGTGGAGCAAGCGAGGAACGACAGGAAGCGAGGGGTGGAACCCGCCCGGAGACCGACACGTTGGGCCGGGTACCGGTGGCCGACTACCCTTGGTCGCTGACCCGCGCTCTGCGGGCAGTCGGCTTGGCCGTCACGCGCCGGTCGCCGTTCGTCCGCGTCACCCGTGTTCAGGAGTCGTCACGTGCCCATCTTCGAGAAGCTGCTGCGAGCCGGCGAGGGCCGCGCCATCAAGCGGCTGGAGGGTGTCGCCGCCCAGGTGAACGCCCTCGAGGACGACTTCGAGAAGCTCACCGACGAGGAGCTGCGCGACGAGACCGAGGTTTTCCGCAAGCGGCTCGCGGACGGTGAGTCGTTGGACGACCTGCTGCCGGAGGCGTTCGCGGCGGTGCGGGAGGCGTCCAAGCGGACGATCGGCAAGCGGCACTTCGACGTGCAGATCATGGGTGGAGCGGCCCTGCACATGGGCAACGTCGCCGAGATGAAGACCGGTGAGGGCAAGACCCTCGTGGCCACCCTGCCGTGCTATCTCAACGCGCTCGCCGGCCAGGGCGTGCACGTCGTGACGGTCAACGACTACCTCGCGGAGTACCAGTCCGAGCTGATGGGCCGGGTCCACCGCGCGCTCGGCCTCGAGACCGGCGTGATTCTCTCGCCGATGACGCCGACCGAGCGCCGCGTCGAGTATGCCAAGGACATCACCTACGGCACCAACAACGAGTTCGGGTTCGACTACCTGCGCGACAACATGGCGTGGAGCCCCGACGAGCTGGTGCAGCGCGGCCACAACTTCGCGATCGTCGACGAGGTCGACTCGATCCTCATCGACGAGGCGCGCACGCCGCTGATCATCAGCGGCCCGGCCGACCAGGCGACCAAGTGGTACACCGAGTTCGCCAAGATCGTGCAGCGGCTGCACCGGGGTGAGCTCGAGTCGGGCGAGGGCGACTACGAGGTCGACGAGAAGAAGCGCACCGTCGGCGTGCTCGAGGCCGGCATTGAGAAGGTTGAGGACCTGCTCGGCATCGAGAACCTCTACGAGTCGGTCAACACCCCGCTCATCGGCTACCTGAACAACGCCCTCAAGGCGAAGGAGCTGTTCAAGCGGGACAAGGACTACGTCAACATGAACGGCGAGATCCTCATCGTCGACGAGCACACCGGCCGGATGCTCGCCGGGCGCCGCTACAACGAGGGGATGCACCAGGCCATCGAGGCCAAAGAGGGCGTCAAGATCCAGAACGAGAACCAGACGCTCGCCACGATCACCCTGCAGAACTACTTCCGCATGTACGGCACCCTCTCCGGGATGACGGGCACCGCCCAGACCGAAGCCGCCGAGCTCAACGCGATCTACAAGCTGGGTGTCACCTCCATCCCGACGAACATGCCGATGATCCGCGGCGACCAGGCCGACCTCGTCTACCGGACCGAGGAGGCCAAGTACGCCGCCGTCGTGGCCGACATCACCGAGCGGCACGAGGCCGGGCAGCCGGTGCTTGTCGGCACGGTCAGCGTCGAGAAGTCCGAGTACCTCGCCGAGCAGCTGCGCCGCAGCGGGATCCGGCACGAGGTCCTCAACGCCAAGCAGCACGAGCGGGAGGCCTCGATCATCGCGGAGGCGGGCCGCAAGGCCGCCGTCACGGTCGCGACCAACATGGCCGGTCGCGGCACCGACATCATGCTCGGCGGCAACCCCGAGTTCCGCGCGATCGCCGCGCTCAAGCGGCAGGGGCTCGACCCCGAGGAGACTCCGGAGGCATACGAGGAAGCCTGGGACCAGGCGCTGCTCGCCGCCGAGGAGGCGGTCCAGACCGAGCATGACGAGGTCACCGAGCTCGGCGGTCTCTACGTCCTCGGCACCGAGCGGCACGAGTCGCGGCGCATCGACAACCAGCTGCGTGGACGGTCCGGGCGGCAGGGCGACCCGGGCGAGTCCCGGTTCTACCTCTCGCTGCAGGACAACCTCATGCGGCTGTTCAATGCCGCGATGGTTGACCGGTTCATGACCACGGCAGGGATGGACGATGACGTCCCCATCGAGTCCAAGATGGTGTCCCGTTCGATCGCGAGCGCTCAGAGCCAGGTCGAGGCGCAGAACTACGAGATCCGCAAGAACGTCCTCAAGTACGACGACGTCCTCAACCGGCAGCGGCAAGTCATCTACGACGAGCGCCGGCGCGTCCTCGAGGGCGAGGACATGGAGGAGCAGATCCGGCACTTCGTCAACGACGTGATTGCCGGCTACGTCGACTCGGCCACGGCCGACGGGTATGCCGGTGACTGGGACCTCGACCAGCTCTGGGTCGCGATGCGCACGCTCTACCCCGTCTCGATCACCATCGACGAGCTGTCCGACGAGGCCGGTGGTCGCAACAACATCAGCCCCGAGATGCTGCGCGAGGCACTCACCTCGGACGCGCACCACGCGTACGACACCCGCGAGGAGGGACTCGGTTCGGACGTGATGCGCGAGGTCGAGCGGCGCGTCGTCATGTCGGTCCTGGACCGCAAGTGGCGCGAACACCTTTACGAGATGGACTACCTCCAGGAGGGCATCGGGCTGCGGGCGATGGCTCAACGTGACCCGCTCGTCGAGTACCAGCGTGAGGGGTTCCTGCTGTTCGAGGCGATGATGGACGGCATCAAGGAGGAGTCGGTCGGCTACATCTTCAACGTCGAGGTCCAGACCGAAGCGGCGGCCGAGCCGCAGGACGCCGCCCTGACCCCGATGTCGGTGAGCGACCTGATGGGCAGCCTCGGCGCGCAGGACGCCCTGCCCGCATCCGACGTCGATGCGCTCGCCGACCGTGCGGTGCAGGACACTGAGCTGCCGGTGCCCGCGGGTCACGAGAACGGGCACGCCCCGCACGACGAACCCGCCCCGGTCGGTGCCGGTGTGACCGTTTCGGCGAAGGGACTCGAGGCCCCCGTCTCGCGACGGCTGCGGTACTCCGCACCCAGCGACGACGGCTCGGTCGAGGAGCGCGACGTCTCCGAGGGGGGAGCGTCGTCGGGTGGCAATGGCGCTGGCTCCAACGGCTCCGCGCCGCGCTCCGGTGGCCGGCCGCCGAAGCGGTCGTCCAAGAAGGCCCGCCGCCGCGGCAAGTGACGCGGTTCTGGACGCGGTCCGCCGGCGGCGCGGTTGGCTGATGGTGTCGAGCGCTCGGGTTTCCGAGCGTCCGACACCATCAGTGGCGCTGGTTCGGGCGTCGGTCAGCCGACGACGAGCGCGGTGACCACCCACCGGTGGTCGACACCGGTCAGCCGCATCGCAATCGCCCGCACCCGGTCGGGGTAGACCACCACGACCGCGACCTCGACGACACCGTCGGCGACCTCGCATACGCGCACCCGCCGCACCACGGGGCGCCGACCGTGCTGCAACCCACGGCGGCTCGCGACAAGCGAACGCCGGGCGAGGACGGCATAGACCTCGGGGCTGGTCCAGCGCACCACCTGAGGAGCCGGTCGAGCCCCGACCATGACCTCGACCAGCGCCTGCGCCAGCCGACCCCCGAACGCGGTGGGCTCGGGCAGCTCGCTGGAGCGGCTGCGCTGGCGGTCGAAGTACCCGTCCTCGTCGGGGCGGTAGTCGATGGCCAGCGCATCCTGCACGTACGGCGACTGGGTCGTGGTGAGCTCGTCCACCGAGATGATCGCCGGTGCGGTTCGCGGGGCAGGAACGACCCGCAGCCGCGGCAGTGCGCTCGGCTGAGGGGCTGCTTCAGACGACGTGGGCAAGGTGGTCACCGTGACGCTCCGTTCGTAGACGAGGCCGGGGCGATGAGTACCTGGCCGACGAGGATGAGGTCGGGGTCGTCGCCGATGACGGAGCGGTTGGCGGCGTGCCAGCGCCGCCACTCATGGGCGATCTGGGCGTCCAAGGCCCCCGGACCGAGGTGTCGCGCGGCGATGGCCCACAGGCTGTCGCCCCGCACAACGGTGACTGAGGTATGCCCGGCGCCGGTCACCGGTCGGGCCTGTCCGAGCGGACCGAGGGAGGACGGCGCCGGCGTTGCGGGACGAACGGGGGCGGGGGAGGTTCTCACCGGGGGAGCAGGAGCCGCGGGCACAGGAACAGACGCTGTCGTGGTGGGAGTCGGGGTGGGGGGAGTCGGGGTGGTGGGAGTCGGGGTGGTGGGAGTCGGGGCAATAGTCGTCGTGCTCGTAGAAGGCGACGGGCGTGGTCCAGTCGGACCAAAACGGGGGTCGACCGCTGGTGCGTCACCGGTGCCATTGCCGGCCCCAGGTGAGCCCGGCTGAACCGTGCTGCGACCGGGGTCGGGGGCCCGCCCGTCGATGCTGACCGCTGACCCCGGCCCTGTCTGGCCGGTTTGCCCGGGCTGACCCGTCTGACCTGGTTGACCGGGCTGACCCGCCGGTCCGGTCTGACCCGCCGGTCCGGTCTGGCTCGGGTCGCCGCCCCCGGTAACGCTGAACCCCGGGTCGGGAAGTGGGACGTGCGGACTCGCCGAACGGCCGCCCCCGTCGTCGCTGGTGGGGGCTGCGGCCCCCCACGACGTCGTCGTCGGGGCGGGCGGTGCGTCGGCAGCATGCGCAGCAGGCAGTGCGGTCGCGGCGAGCACGGCGCCGACGAGCAGAGCCGCGCCTCGCCGGACGACGGCCGGTGCCAGCGGCTGAGCGACCGCGGCGGCGGTGGCGCCGGCAGCGCCCGGCAGCGCCGTGAGGACCGACAGGACGAGCCCACATCCGAGCCAGACGGTTGTCCCGAGACCGGCCGCGCAGAGCACGACCAGCAAGAGGTCGGACGCCTCGGCCGGTGCGCCCGACGAGACGACCCGCCAGGACGGGAGACCGAGGGTCCAGAACGCCAGCAGGACGGTCAGCGCCGCGGCCGCCGCGACGACACCGATGGCAAGAACACCGATCGAGCCCACCAAGCCGACCGAGCCGACCGAGCCGACCGAGCCGACCGAGCTAGCGGTCGTCGAGAGGTGCGCCGGACGGGCCGCGGGGTGCGAGGGTGCACGGGTGGACATGATGGCCTTGGGTCTCAGTTGATGATGTTTGTTTATGTTTACGTATCTTTGCAGCTATGTCAACACTGTGGCCTAGGCTGAAGCACACGCGGCGGGACGACAGGGACGATAGGGAGCGGGAGGGTGCGATGCGGTGGGAGCGCCTGTTCGACGACCTCGAGGCCCAGCTGGCTGCCGACGAGGCGCGCGACCTAGTGGCCGAGGTCGCCGACCGGACGCGCCGCGAGCGCGCCCTGCTCGGTGTGCACGAACGGCTGCTGTCTGTCCTCGACGCCGGTCCCGTCGCGGTCCGCGTCGCCGGTGTGGGGACGCTGGAAGGTTCCGTGACCGGGGTCGGTCCCGACTGGGTTCTGCTCGCCGAGGGTCACCCGCAAGGCGCGGACCACTCGGTGCTCGTTGCCTACCCCGCGATCAGGTCGCTCACCGGGCTCACCGGCCGCCTCCAGAAGCAACGGCCCGCAGCGGTCGCCCGAGGCTTTGCGCTGGGCGCGGCCCTTCGTGCGCTGAGTCGCGACCGCGCGGTCGTAGCACTGCACGACGTGGAGGGAGTCGTCGTCACCGGCACCTTGGACGCGGTCGGACAAGACCTCGTCGACATTGCTGAGCACCCGGCGGACCTGCCCCGGCGTCCCGAGAACGTCGTCGGCATCAGGACCGTGCCGTTCTGGTCGATCGCCGCGCTCCGGCACCGATAATGCCGCCGAGCAACCCCGGCGTACCGAAGCGGGTGGCTCAGCCGAGCTCGTCCTGACCCGAACCGAAGGGGTGCGTCGCCACGAAGTCGCGGGTCTCGGTGTACATCCGCTGGATATAGTTCTCCAGCTCAGATGTCTCGACGCGCCACTGACCGCGGCCGCCGACCTTGATCGCGGGCAGTTCGCCGGAGCGCACCAAGGCGTACGCCTGGGCGGAGGAGATGTTCAGGACCTCGGAGACCTCGGTCAGCTGCAGGAAGCGCTGGGTTGGCATGCTGGGGGATGTCCTCGCTTCGTAGACGGGGGTGACAGGACGAGTAATACTAGTTCAGTCGTACACGCGTCAGTCTTCTTTGCCAAGTCTTGACTCTAGGCGATCCCCCTCGCCGTACCTGAGTTTTCCATATGGGTGTCGTGAGTGATCGGTTGTCCACAGGTCTTCTGGCAATGTGACACACTCCCCGACGCGATCACCCATCATTGGACGTGGGTGGCCTACAGCCGTCGCAGAGGCAGCTGGAGCATGACATCAGGGGCGAAGGGACGACAGCGTGGCTCAACTGCCAGAACCCGTGGCAAAACGACTGCAGCGACCCTCGTGGCGTGACGCACGACTTGTCGTGGGTGTCGTGCTCGTCCTGCTCGCGACGGCGCTCGGTGCTCGTGTCGTCGCCAGTGCGGACGACACGGTGCCGATGTATGCCGCCTCGACCACCATCCGACCCGGCGACCAGCTCTCCACCACGAACCTCCGACGCGTCGACGTCCAGCTGGGTGACGAGACCCGTCGCTACCTCTCGGCGCACACCGCGCCGGCTCCGGACGTCTACGCGTTGCGCCAGGTGACCGAGGGTGAACTGGTGCCCGCCGCGTCAGTGGGGACGCGCGAGCAGGTGTCGGTCCAGCCCGTCACCGTCCAGGTCGACGCCAACTCCGCTGTCGGGCTGGGCGCCGGTGCGGTCGTCGACGTGTGGGTCAGTCCGCGCGACCCCCAGTCGACGCAGGAGCGCTACCTCGACGCGGTGCTCGAGCTGGAACGGGTCAGCGTCACACCGGTGACGGCCGACTCCGGTCGGTTCGGGGCGGCCGCGTCGACCACCTCGGTGCAGCTGCGCGTGCCGCGTGACAAGGTGGCCGCGATCATCGGCGACGTCGACAAAAAGGCCCGGTTCACGCTGGTCCCGGTTCCGGGTTCGGGCTCGTGACGGCGGCTCGTGACGGCGGCACTGGACTACCGCACCGCGACCGTGGCACTGTGACGGTCGCACTGTGACGGTCGCACTGTGACGGCGTCATGACGGCGTCATGACCGGGGTTCTCACCGCCGTCGGGAACCGCTGGGACAGCGAGGTCGCTACGCTCCTCGAACGTTCCCGCGAGCTCCAGATCGTCCGCCGATGCGTCGATGTGGCCGATCTCGTCGCCACTGCGTCGGCGGGCCTCGGCACCGTCGCGCTGGTCTCCGCGGAGCTGCGCGGCCTCGAGCTCTCGACCGTGGCGCAGCTGCGGGCCTCCGGGCTGCACGTGGTCGGCGTCATCCCGTCCGGCGAGGCCGTCGATGGCGGGAGCGCCGCGTCCGAGGACGCCGACCGCCGACTGCGCCAGCTGGGGGTAATGAGCACGGTGGTCGCCGGTTCTCCGCTGCCCGTGTTCGAGGCCGCGTTGACCCACCCGGTCGACCTCTCGCGCGCGCCGACCCTGCCGCCGGGGGCCTTGACCCTCGCAGACCTGACGGTGCCCGCGTCGGTGAGCGTCGCCGAGGCATACCCAGGGTCGTCGCCCAAGAGGGCCAGCACTGCGGAGCCAGTCGGGGCCGACCCGGTGGGGGACGAGGTCACCCTCGGACGGATTGTTGCGGTCTGGGGCCCGGCAGGTGCCCCGGGCCGAACGACGATCGCGGTCAACCTGGCCGCCGAGCTGGCCGTCCTCGGCATCCGCACCGTGCTCGTCGACGCTGACACCTATGGCGGGTCCGTCGCTCAGTCGCTATCGTTCCTCGACGAGGCACCCGGCCTGGCGGCCGCCACCCGCGCCGCCGACCAGGGCACACTCGACGTCAGCGTGTTGGCCCGGTTGTCCCCGTCGGCGAGACCTGGGCTGCGGGTGGTCACCGGTATACCCAGGGCTGAACGGTGGACCGAGATCCGCCCCGCCGCCCTCGAACGAGTGCTCACGTTGGCGCGCTCGCTGGGCGAGGTCGTCGTCGTGGACTGCGGGTTCAGCCTCGAGGACGACGAGATCCTCAGCTACGACACCCAGGCTCCGCGCCGCAACGCGGCGACCCTGACCACCCTCGAGCTCGCTGACGAGGTGCTCGTGGTGGGCGGGTGCGACCCGGTCTCGCTCCAGCGTCTGGTTCGCGGGCTGCAAGAGCTTGGGACCGTACGCGCCCCGACACCCACCGTCGTCGTCAACCGGGTGCGCTCGTCCGCCGTGGGGTCCGGCCCCGAGCGGCGCGTCTCGGATGTGCTCGGCCGGTTCGCCGGTGTGCGGGACCTGCACTTCGTGCCCGACGACCCGCACGGGGTCGACGCGGCCCTGCTCGAGGGCCGGACCCTGGCCGAGTGCGCGCCTCAGTCGCCGGTGCGCCCGGCGGTCCGCTCGCTCGCCGCGCTGATGGCCGGAGTGGAGCAACCTCGCACCCGTCGCGGGCGCCGTCCTTGACCTGGGACGATCTGGTGCGGCAGCTCACCGCGCGGCCCGAAAGTCGGCCTAACAGCACCGAGACAGATGCTTGTCAGGATGACCCCGTGGACCCACGACGCGCGCCAGATCGGTTGCGAGCTCACCTACCGGCCGGTGACTTTGCTGATAGCTGTCGCGCGTCTCGAGAACGCTGTGATCTCGAGGACCGCCCGTGCGGCAGGTCCGTGAGCACGAACGACTCCTCACGCTCACCCATCGTCAACGACCCGACCACGCTGACCAGCGCGAACAGCGCCGCCGCCACCCGCAGCACCGGCAGCGTCGTGCGGTCGGGCGCGACGAGCTTGAGCCAGCTGAAGCCGAGCAGGCCCGCGGCGGCCGGCCAGTACCCCACCAGGTCACCACGACCGGCCCCGCCAGCGACACGTCGAGAGAGACGGGCCAGCGCGACGGCGGCACGGCGTAGCCAGCGGACCGGGGTTGAGGGTCGACCAGACGGGGCCGAGCGGCAGCGAGAGGAACCGCATCCCGACCCGGAGCCGTAGCAGGACCACCAGACCGGCTGCGTAGCCAGGGTTCTACCGCCGGCGTCGAGGCATACCGCGCGTGCGTACGCCTCGCTGGTCCACGCGGCCATCGTCAGGAGCCGGAGGTCTGCGACGATATGCGGGTGTCGGATCGGCTGAGTTCCCTCGACGCGTCGCTCCTCTACCTCGAGGAGCCGACGACAATGATGCACGTCGGGTCGGTGATGGTCTTCGACGAGCCGGCCGGGAGC
>NZ_JBDTKA010000016.1:0-15499 GCF_039935575.1 Lapillicoccus sp. | reverse complement strand
AGCGGCGAGCGAAGGCTGCCGGCGACCAGTCCGTATGCCGTGCCCGGCGACCGCAGGTCGGCCTCCACGCGGACACCCGTGGCCCGGGACGCGGCCGTGGACCCGCCGGCCGGGGCGGTGAGCAGCGCTGCGGGGCCGGTGGAGACGGCATACTCACCAGACTGCGGATCCTGCCCGGTGGACCAGCCGCCAAGACGCAGCCACTGGGAGCCGATGCCGCCGGCGAAGTCGGTGGCCCAACGGCCACCGGTCGCTGGCCCCGGCTGGGTGTCCTCGCTCGGGCCGAGGCCAGCACGGACCGTCGGCCAGCTGTCCACCCAGTCCAGCCGGTCGATCAGCATCGGTCGTCGAGGTATGCCGTCGGTGCCGTTGAGGTAGGGATCGGCGCGGTCTACGGCGTGGTAGACGATCCAGTCCTGCCCGGCCAGGTCGGTGGCAATCGCGTTGTGGCCCGTGCCGATCCACCGGTTGCCGTTCTGGGTGAGCGTCGGGGTGCCGCCGGCACGCGATGCAAGCAGCGGGACACCCTGCGCGTCGAGGTAGGGACCGGCCGGCCGGATCGCGCGACCGACCTGGACGCTGTAGCCGGTGGTCGGGCCGGCGCAGCAGTTCGCGGTCGAGGCGAACAGGTACCAGTAGCCGCCGCGCCGGACGACGTAGGCGCCCTCAAACTTGTTATCGATCGCCACTTGCGTCGGGTCACCGACCGTATGCGTGCCGTTGCCGCTGAGGCGGATGGTAAACAGGCCGCCGTAATACGAGCCGTAGAACATCCACTGGCTGCCGTCAGAGTCGGTAACGACGCTGGGATCAAAGGTCCACAGGAAGTCACCTGGGTTTCCGGAAGCACCGCGGCGGGGTCCCACCACCGGTCCCCCACTGTCGGTCCAGGGACCGGCAGGCGTTGGCGCGGTAGCCATCCCGATGGCGTTGTCGTTCTGCTCCGGCGTCACCGTCGTCTGCGTGACGACGTAGTACATCCGGTACTGCCCGTCCACGGAGCGGATGTCTGGAGCCCACAGCGCAGCGTCCGAGGCCGCCCAGCTCGGTCGAGTGGCCGTTGTGAACGCCTGCCCGACGTACGTCCAGCTCACTAGGTCGTGCGAGCGCGCAATCGGGATTTGCTGAGGGACGGTCTGACCCGAACGCAACGGGTCCGAGGTGCCGTACGCGTACCACCAACCGTCCTTCGCCCGGATCAGCGAGGGGTCGGCGAAGGTGTCCGCGAAGGACTTCGACACCGGGTTCGTGTAGGAGCTGCGCGTCACCGATGGAAGCGCTGCCGGGGCCGGAGCGACGTTGGGGGCCGCCGTCGCAGCAGCACCGCCGGCGATCGTTCCCGGCCACGACGGGCCGGGAGGATCAGCGGCCGAAGCGGCGGCGGCACCTCCCGTCGACAATCCCGCGACCGCCACGAACGCTGCAACGACTGCACTCAGACGCTTCATCGAGCCTGCCTCCCCCTCGCCACTTCCGGCGGCCAGCAGCAGCTGGGTCGGTGTGGATTTGCGCCCGTTATACCCCTAAATATCGCCTCGCGCTACGGCCGTCCTCGTGTACCCGAGTCGCGCGCTGCCGCCCCGTGCGCGGGTTTTCGGCCCCGACCTGTCGGCCGCGTAAACCCCAGCAGTAAGAGCTTTCAACACACAACTGCGCAGGCGACCCAGGCGGGTCCAGCCGGATCGAGCGGGTGGCAGCGGTCGATATCAGTAGGCCGAGATGCTGTGCTGTGTCCGGGTTCCCGGGGCGGCCCGGGCCCGAACTCAGGAGGTGCCCCGAGCATCACCTGCCGCCTTCTCTCCAAAGTGGCGTGCGTCAAAAGGCGCCACGGCCGTGAGAAAATTGCCTAGTTCAATGAGAACCCAGAGGAGCTATAGGTTCTCGCCGCATTGGTCATCTCCAGCGGCTTCCTCCTGCGGGGAGCTTGCAGGTCTTCTCACGATGTCAGGGCCCCGGTTCTCATGGGAGTGGCGACTTTTCGGCCCCTACTCATAAAGAGGCCCTTCGGAACACGGCCGCGTTGACGTCTGCGCGCGTTGGGCCGCTCCGGGTCGTCGACAACGGCTGTTGCACCGCGGCTGGACCGTCGCCGCGCCGTAGCGGCATCCAGCTGCCTGCCATGTGCGGGAGCTCAGGAACAGTGCCCGCCGCTGTGTGTCGCGACGATCCTATGCAGCACGAGCAGCACGAGGACCAGGAGGGCCAGGGTCCAGCCAAGGCTGATCGCCAGAGCAGCCCAGGCGTGGAAGCGCTCTGAGAAAGCGGCGTCGACGATGACACGGCCGGGGCCGTAGCCAGGCAGAAGCACCGCCCATTCCGGTGGGGTGCCGACGCCGAACATGGGGTTCTGCACGATGCCAAGGTCGAGCATCGCCCCGAACAGGATCAGGTACGTGGCCCCGAGCCCTCCCAGGAGCGCCCCGGCCAGGGCGCCTAGCAGCGCGTAGACCGCCCCGGTGAGCAGGTTCCCGACGATGAAGGCCGCCCAAGACCGGGGTTGGAAGCTGAACGCGGTCACCGCGAGGGAGACGCCCAGGACCAGGACGCTCTCAGCGCCGAGGACCACCAGCCTCGGCAGCAGGGCCTGGAAGGGGGTGAACCCGGCGACGACCAGCCGCCGGTCACCCTGGCGGATCGCCTGCATCACGAATACCCCGCAGAGCCCGGCCAGGAACGCCACGGTGATCGCGGCCATTACCGCGCCGTGCACGTCGCGCATGTTGGTGAGCACCCGGACGCCGCCGGGGAGGCCGACCTGCCGGGGTAGGGGCTGGGTCGCGGCTATCGCCTTGGTGATGAACAGCAGCGGCACGATCACCAGCAGGACCAGCAGCAGCGGCCGGCGGGTCTGCTCGACCAAGCCGAGCCTGGTCGCGACGGAGACCCGGCTCATGCCCGGCTCCGGGCGCTGTAGGCGAACACGGCGAACGAGCCCAGCAGCGCGATGGCAACGACACCGGCGAGCTCCACCCAGTCCGAGGCCGGCGAACCTGAACCCAGGCCGGCGCCGATCAGCACATCGGCGGCCTTGCGGCTGATCGCGTAGAAGGCGGGCTGCGCGGCCATCCCCGGGCCGGAGAACACATCGAGCAGGAACACGAACGCCACCGCCAACGACCCCTCCAGCGGTGCGGTGATCACCGATCCGATCAGCACCCCGACGCCCAGGTAGATCAAGGCGAAAGCCAGCACCGCGGCGCCGGCATGCCAGGGATGGGCCAGGCCGGTCCGCAACAGCAACGCGGTGAACCCGGCGGCAGCCGCGACCACGGCCAGGACCAGCGAGGCGGCCACCCGTGAGGCGGCCACCCTTGCCGGTCCCGCGCCGGCCAGCGCCAACCGGCGGTCCGCGCCGCGGGAGGAGCTGGCCTGGAAGAACCCCATGGTCCCGGCCACGAACGCGGCCGCCCACCCTGCGCTCAACGACGCTGCAGCCTGACCCGCCAGACGACTCCCCAACGCGCGGGCGAAGTCACCGAGCACCCCGGCGGAGGCTGCCACGAAGAAGGCGGGCACCCCCACCAGCAGCACCAGGGTGAACGGCGCGCGCAGCTGCTCGCGAGCGAACGCCGCGGTGCGGGTCATGCCACGTCCGCGCGGCCGGCGCGCAGCTCGTACACCCGGGTCAACCGGTCACGTTCGGCGAGCAGGTGACTGACCACCAGGATCGCCATCCCGGCTTTCCGACGCCGAGCGGCCATCTCCCAGAACCGCAGATAGGTCTCCCAGTCGAACCCCGCGTAGGGCTCGTCCAGCAGCAGGAGCTGCGGGTCATGCAGCAACGCCAACGACAGGTTCAGCTTCTGCCGGGTCCCACCCGACAAGGCCTCCACCCGGTAACCCAGGTACCTGGTGAACTGCAGCTCCTCCAGCAGCGCGTCTCGCGAGTCTCTCGCGGCGTCCGGGGCCAGGCGGTACGCCTGCGCGAACAGCTCGAAGTGCTCGGCCACGGTGAGCTTGTCCCACAACAACGGAAGCTGCGGGCAGTACCCCAGCCGCGCCGGCCGGTCCACCCGGCCGCCGTCCCGGGCCAGCATCCCCACGATGATCTGCATCAGGGTGCTCTTGCCCGACCCGTTCTCCCCCACCAACCCGACCAGCTCCCCCTGGTCCACAAACAGGCTGGCCCCGCTCAACACGGGCACGCTGCGCCGGTGCCACACCGGCCCCCCGCGGAACGCCTTGGTCACGCCCTGCACGCTCAGGACATGACTGCGTCCCTGGCCCAGCGGCCGCCGCGCCGGAGCTGTCTCGGACATCCCCGCCTCTCACCCCACATTGGTTTGATCGCCCGCTGCGTCCCCCCGCGAACCCGAGGCCCCTGCCGACGGCTACTACCCAACATCGGATGGGGTAGCTGCGATCCGCCTCATAGTACAAGCGTACAAGACATTTGTGCAATGGTTGGTATGGTTCGGCCATGGGTAACCGGGAAGCGCTGCTGGAGGCTGCGATCACGGCGCTGCAAGACAAGGGCTACGCGGCCACGACCGCACGCGAGATCGCCAGCCGCGCCGGCGTAAGCCTCGGTGCGATCGGCTACCACTTCACCTCCACTCAGGACCTGCTCGACCAAGCGCTAGCCGAGGGAGTGCGACGCTGGTTCGAACCCATCATCGGCCTGCTCCGTCAACCAGGCTGGGCGCCCACCCAGGGACAGCTGGGTCCCGTGCTCGACCTGCTGCTGCAAAGCCTGGACAGCCACCGCCCCCTGGTGATCGCATACTTCGAAGCCCTGGTTCGCGCAGAACGATCACCCGCCCTGCGGACAGCCCTCGCCGCCGACTTCCAAGCGCTGCGCACCGCGCTGAGCGACGGCATCGCGGCCAACATCAGTCAAACGGACCACGACACCTCACCCGACCCGGAAGTCGCCGCGAGCCTGATCATGGCCACCTTCGACGGCCTGATCATCCAATGGCTGCTCGACCCAGATCGCCTGCCCAACGGCCCCCAGATCACTCAGACCGTGCAGCGAACGGCGCAGCTGACCTGAGCCGGCAGCGGTCAGCGTGTGCAGGCACGGTAGGTGGCCGGCTCGCAAGGGGGGACTTCCTCGCGGACCTCACCGCCACGAGCGCCGTCCGCTAGCAGGTCACTGATGAGGTCGCGTCGCTGGTCCTGCGCGCGGGTGACGTGTTCGCCGTGGTACAGCAGAGCCAGAAACTCGATGTCGTTGCACTGGAGGTTGTGGGGAAACCGACCGCCACAGATCGAGATCCCGGGACCTTCGACCCTGACCAGGCTTCGACGGGCAGGGGCACTCTGGCAGTGGAGCTCGGGATCGTCTCGGGCCAGTCGATCCGCGAGGGTGAGTCTCGAATGATGTGGTGGAACAACACCGGGTGGGGCGCCGGTAGCTGGCTGGCGATGAGTGTGATGATGGTGCTCTTCTGGGGCGGGTTGATTGCCCTGAGCGTGTGGCTGGTGCGGCGAACCCGGACATCCCCGCCGTCCGATCGGGGGCAGTCGGCCACGGATCACCCCGACCAGGTGCTGGCCGAGCGGTTCGCCCGCGGGGAGATCGACGAGGCCGAGTTCACTCGCAGCCGCACGATCCTGCACCCGCCCAGCGACCGCTTGTAGCCGATACAGGCGCCGGCTCGATGATGCACGCCTTCGGCGATGCAGCTCGTCGACCGCAACGAAGACCCGCCACGGCAAGCTGACGATGGTGGCCCCAGGGGCGTGGATGCTCGTGAAGCACGGACTCGCGGTGGCCGGCGTCGGTCTCTTCTTCGTCCTCCTCAGGGCCCTACTCCTGCCCGAGGACCGTTGATTTAGGGACGCGGACGCAACGGCCGTAAATGCGTTGATGCCAACACGGTGTATCCGGAGGCGATCGGTGCAGGCGTGTGGGCCACCCTGCGCAAGGCCACGCTGCGGTACGCCTCCCCGTGGTGCAGTTCGCAGGCTGCTTTGATTGATGCGCGCCTTCATGCTCCCGCGGCGACGAGGATCCCGTCGGTGACGAATCCGGCGAACAGACCAGCCAGCAGCCCGTACGCCATCAAGTCTGCCCGCTTGGCGCGCGACCCGACGTTGATGAGCTGGACGATGACATACACGATGCTGCCCGCGGCCAGCGAGAGGAAGGCAACAGAGACGGCCGTGTTCACGACCGCGTGACCGATCACCGTGCCTAGGAACGTCGGCCCGCCGGCGATGGTAGCCAGGGCCAGCAAGAAGCCCCACGACGGGATCTGGCGCACACCGGCGGCGTCGACATCCCCCGCCAGTGGAGCGACGATCCCGAACCCCTCGGTGGCGTTGTGCAGGGCGAACCCGATGACCAGCACCACCGCTAGCGTGATCTCGCCAGACGCGGCGGACTGGCCGATGGCCAGCCCCTCAGCGAAGTTGTGTGCGCCGATCCCGACCGCGATCAGCAGCGCGAGCCGCTGCGGCGCCGACCACCCCGCAATCCCGGATGGGCTCACCTCCGCGGTACCGACATGGGGCTGGCTCGCCTGCTCGTCCACGGACGAACCCGAGGCCTGCCCGCCAACCCGCGCCGCGGGGACCTGTGCAGGCGCTTGTTCGCCCGCGGCCCGCGACACGACCTTGCGCATCCACCCTTCGTAGGCCACCAAGGTCAACAATCCGGCCGAGATGCCGGCGAGAAACAGCAGCCCGTACCCAGCCACCGGCGCGAATGTCGCCGACTCGGTATGCGTGGCCGCCAGGGCGGCGTCGACCGGCGCCCACGCCGCCGACAGGACGTCCCATAACAGAAACAGCAGCACCCCGACGGCGCTGGCGCTGAGGAAAACCGCTAGCTCCGGCCCGGGCCGACGCAACCGACCGACCGGCATCCCCACCAGGATTGTCGATCCGGCCACCAGACCCAGCACCAGGGTCATACCCAACCCCATTCGCGAGTCTCCTGTCCTTTGTCACGGCTACCGGCAGCCCGAGCAACCAAGGTTAGCCTAACTTTACTTATCTGTCAGGAGGTTGGTCGGGACCTGCCCGACTCAGCGTTTCCCTCAGCGTTTCCCTCAGCGGCCCTACAGCACGATGACCCGGACCGGACTTGGCCACGAGGGCGTCGCTTTGGGAGTGGCGGTCACGTTCGGCGAGGCTAGGGAGCGCACCCCCGCCGTTGTCCGTCGCCGCGCCTACAGTGGGCACCATGACCAGCACGGTAGGGGGTCGGGCGCCGCGGGCCCGGCCCGGCCGACGCAGTTGGCAGCTGCTCGCGCTGGTCCTGCTTTTGTCGTGCGGGGTCGTTGCGATGCATAGCCTCGGGGCGGGCCACTCTCTCGGTCATGTCCCTGGCCCCACCATGGTCGCGGGCATCTCCCATGAGGTCCTTGCAGCGGTAGGCGAAGCGAGGCCTGACCAGGCCGCAACGGCCCATGCCGTATCCGGATTGATCGCAGCGGGAACGCTGACCGCCGACCATCAGGTAGTCGACCTCGAGGCGTGGGGCTGCCCGCAATGCGCCGGCTCCGCAGCACCCCTACATGAGATGACGGGCGGTCACGACGGCCTGGCGATGTGTCTTGCCGTGTTGTGCCTGCTGGTGTGGGTGCTGCGTAGGTCGCGTCGGATTTCCGGCATCTTGTACAGATTCGGTGGGGCCGGTCGGCGTGCGTTCACGGGACTGGTCCGCGGCCCGCCGAGCTGTCGAGCACCCTCGTTGTCGGAGCTGTGCATCTGCCGAACGTGAGAACCCGCCCGCGCCTCACCCCTCGTCGGGTGGGCGCCGGCTTCTCACGCCAGTTGCTTCTTTCAGCTTTGACAACGAACAGAACGGACCACGACATGAACCGTATGACTCGCCACGCCTTGACCGCCTCGGTCGGCGTACTCACCACCATCGCTCTGGCCGCGTGCGGGAACGCCAGCACACCTCCTGGTGCCACCGACCGGAACCTGGCCGGGACATCAGGAACGACGGCGGGGGCCACTGGCGCGACCACCCCCGGCGCCAGCCCCAACGCGGATGCTGCCTCCGGGGAACACAACGCCGCTGACGTCGGCTTCGCTACCGGCATGATCCCGCACCACCAGCAGGCCGTACAGATGGCGCAGATGGCGCAGAAGTCGGCTGTAAACCCGAAGGTGACGTCGTTGGCCGCACAGATCCAGGCCGCTCAGGGCCCGGAGATCCAGACCATGACCGGGTGGCTCACCGGGTGGGGGCAGCCCGCCCCGACCAGCGGCGGTCACGACATGTCCAAGATGGGCGACGCCGGCATGGGCGGGATGATGACCGACGCGCAGATGCAGCAGCTGTCGGCCTCCTCCGGCGCCGCGTTCGACCGGATGTGGCTGCAGATGATGGTCGCTCACCACCAAGGTGCGGTCGAGATGTCCGGTGTCGAGCTGCGAGACGGGAAGAACGCTGACGCGAAGACGTTGGCGCAGCGGATCATCGACGCCCAGCAGAAGGAGATCACCGTCATGCAGCAGCTCCTTCCCACCATCACCAGTTGACGCTGACGGGCTCGGGGCCAGCTGGTCACGACCAAAGGTCCCCGGGCCCGTAACCAACCGCTCTCGAACGCTGCCGGCGGTGAGGCGATTGAGTGGGAAAGGCCGTCGGCACCATTAGCACGTGAGGAGTAATAGGTCATGGCAGGTAAGCCTTCAGCGCGAGGAAGCGACAACGCCAAGGGCGACCGGCGTCAGCTGGTCGCAGAGATGCAGGCCAAGGAACGGTCTCGAACACGTCGCCGGTTGGTCACCCGGTGGGCGTCGTTCACGGCCGTGGTGGTGGCGATCGCCCTCGCCGTCGCGGTGGTGGTCGTCCGAGCGCGGGGTGACCAGCCCGACCTTTCCGCCGTCTCGAGCTTCACCGTCGTCCAGGGACACGTGGACACCCCGGTCAGGTACCCGCAGTCGCCGCCGGTCGGTGGTCAGCACTCCCCGATCTGGCTCAACTGCGGAGCCTATGGCGCGCCCGTGGCCAACGAGAACGCCGTGCACTCCTTGGAGCACGGCGCGGTATGGGTGACGTACCGACCTGACCTGCCCGCACCGCAAGTGGCCGCACTGCGGAAGACGCTGCCGTCGACGTATGCCGTGCTCTCCCCGTTCCCGGGTCTCCAAGCACCCGTGGTGGCCTCCGCCTGGGGCAAGCAGCTCGTGCTGAACGGCGCAGACGACCCGCGTCTCGACGCGTTCGTCAACGCCTATCGCCAGGGACCACAGACCCCGGAACCCGGCGCCGCCTGCACCGGTGGAACCGGCAACCCCACGCCGACCGGCAACTGACCAGGGCGGAACCGACCACAGCCAACCCTGTGCCAGCCGGTCCGGGTCAACGCGGTGTCCGGTCGGTGAAGCTCGACGCGTAGGGCTCAACCGGGGCGGACGCCTCGGCTGACGCTCAGATACCCTATGGGGGTATGGGGTATGGTAGTTGGTGGATGACGGAGGAGGGTGCCTGCGCGAAGACGAACAGGACCACCCGGCGCCTGCCCACGTTTAGACGAAAAGACTCCCAGCTCAGGCGTCCGCGGCTATCAGCCGGTGGATGCGAGCCTGAGCCCGCGTTGACATCAGCCCCACGACCTTTCCGCACCGAATCCAAGGGAACACGATGAGCGATCAGAACACGCACAGCTACGAAGTATCGGGGATGACCTGCGGTCATTGCGTCAGCGCCGTCACGAACGAGATCTCGGCCCTGCCAGGGGTGCACAACGTCTCGGTTGACCTGATCGCCGGAGGAACCTCGACCGTCACCGTGATCAGCGACGTCCCCCTTCCCGAGGTCGATGTCGCCACCGCATTGGATGAGGCCGGCGACTACCACCTCGCTGACAGCTGAGCCGCGAACCCGAGATACGCCCCTGACGGGGCGGGAAAGACACCGGCGATGAGCCTTCACGACGAACGGTTAGAGCAGCAGACCCGCGATATCGACCTCGAGATCGGCGGCATGACGTGTGCCTCTTGCGCCAACCGCATCGAGAAGAAGCTGAACAGGCTCGACGGCGTGCGGGCCAGCGTGAACTACGCCACCGAGAAGGCCCGAGTCACCGCGCCCGACGGGGTCGACGTAGCCCTCTTGATCGCCACCGTCGAGGCGACCGGCTACGCCGCTGTCGTGCCCGCCCCACCGTCCTCGGCGACCGCTGAGGGTGCAGTGGCGGGCGCTGACGGCACGGCGCAGCCAGACGCAACGGACTCGGAAGCGGATGCGTGGCGCCAGCGACTGGTCGTCTCCGCGGTACTGACCGTGCCGGTCGTCGCCCTGTCGATGATCCCGGCGCTGCAGTTCGACAACTGGCAGTGGCTGGCGTTCGCGTTGGCCTCCCCGGTGGTGGTGTGGGGCGCCTTCCCCTTCCACCGGGCAGCATGGACGAACCTGCGCCACGGCGCGGTCACCATGGACACCCTCATCTCGGTGGGGGTCGCCGCCGCATACACGTGGTCGGTGTGGGCGCTGTTCTTCACCTCCGCTGGCACGACGGGCATGCGGATGCCGTTCGAGCTGATGCCCAGCTCAGCCAGCGGGGACGCGGCACATCTCTACCTGGAGGTCGCGTCGGCGGTGACCACGTTCATCGTCGCTGGACGCTACTTCGAGGCCCGAGCCAAACGCACCTCCGGTGCAGCCCTGAGGGCCCTGCTCGACATGGGCGCCAAGGACGTCGCGGTCCTCGAGGGCGGCCCTGACGGCGAGGTCGAGCGGCGGATGCCGGCAGCGGCCTTGAGTCTCGGGCAGCGGTTCGTGGTGCGCCCCGGGGAGAAGATCGCCACCGATGGCACCGTGGAGTCGGGCTCCTCAGCGGTGGACGCATCGATGCTGACAGGAGAGTCGGTGCCGGTCGAGGTGGGGCCTGGTGATGCGGTGGTGGGCGCGACGGTGAACGCCGGCGGCCGTCTGGTCGTTCGCGCCACCCGGGTCGGCGCCGACACCCAGCTCGCCCAGATGGCCCGCCTCGTCGAAGATGCGCAGAACGGTAAGGCGCCGGTACAGCGGCTGGCCGACCGGGTCTCTTCGGTCTTCGTGCCGGTCGTCATCGCCCTGTCCGTCATCACCTTGTCGGCCTGGCTGTTGACCGGCCACTCCGCCACCGCCTCGTTCACCGCAGCGGTCGCCGTGCTGATCATCGCGTGCCCGTGCGCCCTTGGTCTGGCCACGCCGACGGCGCTGCTGGTGGGCACCGGTCGAGGAGCCCAGCTCGGCATCCTCATCAAGGGACCGCAGGTGCTCGAGTCGACCCGCGCGGTCGACACCGTGGTTCTGGACAAGACCGGGACCGTCACGACCGGGCGGATGGGCGTCGTCACCGTCGAGGTGGATGACGACCCTGGTATGCCAGCGACCGACCTCAAACAGGTTCTGGATCTCGCCGGCTCCCTCGAGCACGCCTCCGAACATCCCATCGCCCGCGCGATCGCCGAGCACGCCAACCGCAACGGCAGCCCGGCGCAGCCCGTGTCCGACTTCGTGGGCCACGGCGGCCGAGGCGTCTCCGGCGTCGTGGCCGGCCACGCCACCCTCGCCGGCCGCCTCACCTGGCTCACTGCCCAAGGCGCCCTGGAAGTCCCCCAGCGGTTGGGGCCGGTGGCGGATGCCGCCGAGCAGCGCGGTCAGACACCGGTCTGGGTTGCGTGGGACGGTGTGATCCGGGCGGTCGTCGTCGTGGCCGACACCATCAAGGAGAGCTCGACCGAGGCGATTGCACAACTACGGCGGCTCGGGCTGCGGCCTGTGCTACTCACCGGTGACAACGCCGGCGCGGCCAGGGCCGTCGCCGAACAGGTCGGAATCGGGCCTGAAGACGTCATCGCCGAGGTGCTGCCGCATGAGAAGGTCGCCGTGATCAAGCGGCTGCAGGGCAACGGGTCGATCGTCGCGATGGTCGGTGACGGCGTGAACGACGCGGCCGCCTTGGCCCAGGCTGACCTCGGACTGGCCATGGGCACCGGAACCGATGTCGCCATCGAGGCATCCGACCTGACCCTGGTGACCGGTGACCTGCGGGCCGCCCCCGACGCCATCCGCCTCGCCCGGGCGACCCTGGCCACCATCAAGGGCAACCTGTTCTGGGCTTTCGCCTACAACGTGGCGGCCCTCCCGTTGGCGGCGCTGGGGTTGCTGAGCCCCCTGATCGCGGGTGCAGCCATGGCGTTCAGCTCCGTGTTCGTCGTCAGCAACAGCCTGCGACTGCGCTCGTTCGACCCCACCCGGTAAACCGGCAGACCCTGCAAGCCCTGCAAGCCCTGCAGGACAGCCGCCCGAACGTAGGGCTCTGACCCATCGGAGCCCTCGCCCGTTTTTCCCCCAGGTTTGGAGCTGACACCGTGTACCTCGCCCCAGTCGTGGTCATCGCCGTCGCAGCACTCAGCCTCACCGGCCTGTGGGGACTGCACCGGATGAGCGCCGTATCGCCCGCGCCGCTGCTCGCGTTGCCGTTCCAGTCCGGCTGGCGCCCCCAGGAGCATGCCCTGTCGAGGTACCACGTCAGGTGGTACCTGGCCACCCTTGTCTTCCTCGCGTTCGATGTCGAGATGCTGTTCATGTACCCGTGGGCGGTCGTCGTGGCCGACATCGGCGCGTCAGCGGTCCTCGAGATGTTCCTCTTCCTCGGGGCGCTGCTGCTCGCCGTCGTCTGGGCCTGGCGCGAAGGGGCACTGCGATGGGTCTGAGGCACCGGGTGACCACCCTCGCCGTCGACGCCACTCACGTTCTTGTTGTGCAGGCACCCGGGGCGTGGCGCACCCGGGTGGCGATCGAGCGCGAGATCGGCCGCCGCGGCTGGCGGCTGGCCAGCTCCGCGGCCGACGCCGACGCGGTCGCCGTCGCCGGGACGCCCGGGCCCGGGTTGTCGCAGCGGGTCGAGGCGGTCTGGGAGCAGCTGCCCGGCCCGCGGTCACGGACCGTCGTGGCCGACCACACCGACCCGGCAGCCGTACGGGCGGCCCTCGACGCGGTGGCGGCCGAACTACTCGACACCGAAACCCAGTCCCGCGACGCGCGTGACCGACCTCGCTTCGACCCGAAGAGCCTGGATGACGACGACGACGACGACGACGAGAGTCACATGGAGGGCGACGACGACATGGGCGACATGGACATGGGCGACATGGACATGGCGATGGCACCCAGCGGCATTCCCCTCGCCGAGGGTGGCGACGACCGCGACAGCCTGGAGATGGACGTTCTCCATCTCCCTCTGGGCCCGGTGCTGCCCTACTGGCCCGCCGGTGTGGTGCTGCACGCCACCCTGCAAGGAGACGTCCTGATCGCGGCCGAGGCCAACGCTGTGGACGCGGACCTTCTAGACAGCGAGCAGCACACCTCGGTCCGGCCCGGTCCAGCCGAGCGTGCCGCCCTGCGGTGTGACCAGCTGGCCAGCCTGCTCGCGCTCGCCGGTTGGGCCGATGGCCAGTCGGCCGCCGTACGTGTTCGAGACACGCTGATCGACGACCCGGACGGCCCGGACGGCTCCCGTCTGATCGACGGGCTGGAACGTCGGGTGCGGCGGGCCCGGCTGCTGCGCTGGTCGCTGCGCGGCATCGGAGACCTCCGCCGCATCGATGACCCCCCCACCACATCCTGGGCCCCTCGAGGTGACGTCTACGACCGCCTTCTGAAGCTGATCGACGACGCCAGGTCCGACCTCGCCGGCACGGACCGGCCAGAGCTGCCCTGGCCCGAGCTGCTGGCCGTGGCCGAGCGGCTGGTCGTCGGTCTCGACCTGGCGACCGCTCGGCTCGTCGTGGCCAGCCTCGCCATCGACACCGGCTCTCAGCCGGTGCATGCCGGCCATGACCCGGAGGGCTTCCACGGTGCCTGACCCGGTCACCTCAGCGACGGTAGCCTCGCCCCTCACCCTCGTTCCGGCCGGCTGGGCCGTGCTGGCCGGCGTCATCGTGTTCGCCCTGGCCTGGTTCGCCGCGGCCGTCGACAGCGCCGCCACGAGCCGGGCCGGAGGCAGTACGAGGGGAGCCGGCCAGCTGGGTCGGCCGATGCGGGAGGTGGCCCGCCTGATGCGGCAGCGCCGCCGCATGACGGTTGAGGCCGACACCCCGCTGTGGCGGTCCGCTACGGGCGGCCTGCTGGTCATCGCGGCCCTGATGGTGATCGTCGTACCGCTCGGGTCGTGGACCGTCTTTGACCCGCCGGTTGGGGTGGTCTGGTTCAACGCCATGGACGTCTGCGTGTGGGCGCTGGTCTGGCTGGCCGGGTGGGGCCCGAACTCCGTCCACGGGCTGGTCGGCGGGTACCGGTTCCTGGCCCAGGCCCTCGGCTACGAGCTGCCCCTGATGTTCGCCCTCGTCGCCCCGCCGATCGCCGCGCACAGCCTGCGGGTCGGCGACGTCGCCGCCGCCCAGCAGGGCTTGTGGTTCGTGGTCTGGATGCCGGTCGCGTTCGTCGTCTACGTCATCGGGGTGCTCGGCTTCTCTGTGTGGGGCCCCTTGTCGGCGGCCGTCGGCCCCGACATCGCCGGCGGAGTCGCAGCCGAGCTGTCGGGCCTCGACCGGCTGCTGTTCCTCGCCGGCCGCTATGCGCTGCTCGCCGCCGGGGCCGCCTTCGCCGTGCCGATGTTCCTCGGCGGCGGGGCCGGCCCGCTGCTACCGGGCTGGCTGTGGGTGCTGGTCAAGACCCTGGTGGTGCTGGCCGGCCTGGTGCTGCTGCGCCGCCGCCTTCCGGTGTTGCGCCCCGACCTGTTCATGGAGGTCGGCTGGCTGGTCCTGCTGCCGGCCGCCCTTGTGCAGGTGCTCATCGTCTCCGTCGTCTCTGTCGTCGCAGTGCGGAGGGGTTGAGCGGTGTTCGTCGACATCCTGTTCTGGGTGATGACCGTGGTCGCAGTCGTCATGGGCGCCGCCGTGTTCGTGGTCGACTCGATGGCCCGGGCCACCTACGCCCTGGCCCTGTCGTTCGTCGCCGTCGGAGTGCAGGTACTACTGCTGCACCAGGACTACGTCGGCGTCATCGTCATCTTGATGATGGTCATGGAGATGGCCGTGATGGCGGTCTACATGGTCATGTTCATGGGGATGAACCCGGCGTTGATGCCGATGAGCATGGTGCACGACAAACGCCAGGCCCTCGCCGCGGCCAGCGCCATGTTCCTCAGCCTCGCCGCCGGAGCCCTGCTGATCCCCTGGCCGGCCCGGCGTGGCGCCCCAGCAGCCGACACGACACGGGCACTGGGCGAGGCCCTGATGGGTTCGAAGATGCTCGTCATGACCGCGGTCAGCCCGGTCATGGTCGCCACCATCGTGGCCGGCATCGTCATCGCCGCCAAACGCACCCGCTACGACCGGTTCGGCGACGACCTCCGCGGCGCCCCCGACGACCCGCAGCCCGGGGGAATCGGCCGATGACCCTGCCGGCCGTGCTGCTGGTCGCCGCAGCCCTGTTCAGCATCGGGCTCTACGGGGCCATCTCCCAGCAGGTGGTCGTCATGGTGATGATGGGCCTCGAGCTGATGATCAACGGGCTGATCCTCGCCGCGGCCGGCTTCTGGTGGTTTCTCGCCCCCGACCCCAGCGGGCAGGTGCTGCTCATGGTGATCATCGCCGC
>NZ_JBDTKA010000015.1:0-5665 GCF_039935575.1 Lapillicoccus sp. | reverse complement strand
GGTCCGGCATCCAGGGCGAGAACTTTCCAGCCGGCGCGGGCCAGTCGCTGGATCATGGTCGAGCCACCTGCTCCGCACCCGACGACGAGCAGGTCGACCTCGTCGGTATCGTCGAAGCGGCGCATGTCGTGGCGCAGCTGATGGTTGACGCGTTTGCCGTCGGCGGGCAGCAGCCACGCCGACTCGTTCCGGTCGCGAACGTTGCTCACTGCTGTCCCCGTAGGGGGTCGTCGGCTGGTTTGGCGTCGCGGACCTCGAACGGCTCCAGCTTGTCGACTCCTGCGTTCTTGTAGCCGCGAGGGTAGGCCGGGCCGGGGAAGCCCATCTCGTTCCACGCCGACGGGTGGGAGTAGAAGGCCGTGCATGCGTAGCGGGTCCACAGGCTCCACACGTGCTTCGCGTTGAGGTCGTGCCACAGGCCAGACCCACAGTCTTGGACTGCCTGAATGACACTTGCCTGCTCCGGCTTCGAGCAGGCCACGAAGCCGGTGTGGAACCGGTCGGTTGCGTCCGTGTCGAGCGCAGCAAGGGTGTCCCGCCAGGCCTGCCCGTCGGCGGGCATGTCGTGGTAACGCCAGCCGTCGGTCTGCTGCTCGGCCAGCCGGGCATCAACGAGGTTCACGATCGGCACCCGGGACTCTGGGTTCGGGTCGTCGTCCTGAGCGAGCAGAGCGTCACACAGCGCGGTCGCGATGCCTTGTTCGGTGGGTGTGAAGAAGCGGATATCGGGAGCCATCCCAACCCGGTCCAGCACCACCCCGGCCGTCACCGGGTCCCAGTGGCTGCTCTGGTCTAGCACGTCGAAGCCGGGGAAGCGACCCGACCACGGCTCGGTACTTGGTGGAGTCACAGGCCGTACCTCGCGGGTCACTTCTCGCGTCGCAGGATGGCGGCCAGCAGGCCCATACCGCCCACCAGCGAGACCAGCAGCGGCGCCAGCAGCGGCGGACCCATCTCCATGTTGTAGCGGGCGTTGCGCCACCCACCCGGCTTCTGGGAAATGCCCCGCGCGTGCAGGTAGAAACCCTGAAGACCGTTGACGCAGATCGCCGCCGACGCAATCGGCAGCGCGGTCTTGGCCATCCGATGGCTGCAGAACCCAGCCACCCCCGCCACGGCCCCGACCGGGCCCATCGCCACCGGCAGCCACATCAACTTGTTGCCGAAACTCGCCGAGTCATGCTCGAAGAAGATCTCCGCGGCCGCCACCAGCGCTCCCACCGCGGTCAGCGCCGACAGACTGCGCTCGAAGCGCCCCGTCTCGATGTTGCGGACCATCCGGTCGATCCCGTGGACGACCGGTGCCACCCCGGCGGTCGCTGATGCTGCTGCCATCTTCAGTCCTTTCGGGTCCATACTGCCACCGCGTCTCTCCAGGCTTCCGAGGGCTGCGGCGGGCAAGGAATTTGTTTGCGTAGACGCAACACTAGTCAAATGCTTGCGTAATCGCAACCACCCGACATACTGGAGTCATGAAGAGCGGAGATCAAAGCGTGATGTCGAGCGAGCAGGTTGACGCCGTCATGCTCGCGGCCCAGGCCCTGGTCGGGGTCGCGGCCCAGGCGGTGGCCGAGGCGGAAGACCGGGTGACCCTGCCGCAGTTGCGAGTCCTCGTGCTCATCGCCGGCCATGGTCGGATGAATCTCAACGCCCTGGCCTCCGCCGTGGACGTGCACCCCTCCAATGCCAGCCGCGCCTGCGACCGCCTCGTGCAGGCTGGATATCTCAGCCGAACGGAGTCCACCATCGACCGCCGCAATCTGATCCTCGAGCTGACCGATGACGGGCGCGAGCTCATTGACGAGCTCCTCGACCACCGCCGCACGGCCATTGCCGGGATCCTCGAAAAGCTGTCCGAGCCACGCCGGCGCGCCCTGGCCGGTGCCATGCGCTCCTTCGCTCAGGCCGCTGGTGAGGTTCCGGTCGAGTCGGCGTGGAAGCTGGGCTGGCGCAGCTGACTCTGCAGCCTGGCGGTTCTAGCTAGATTCCGGCGGCGTTGGCGTAGAACTGCTGGTCCTCGCGCCACCCGCCCATCCCCATCCCGATGTCGCTCACGTCGGCGACGAACTCGATCCCCGTCACCCACTTGACCATCTTGAACCCGAGCTGGGTCTCGAGCCGGACCCGAACCGGGGCGCCGTGCTCGACCGGTAACGGTGCTCCGTTCATCTCCAGGGCGAGGATGGTCTGCGGGTTGCTGGCCAGGTGGATCGGGATCGTGCCGTAGAAGAAGCCGTAGCGGCCCTCGCCCTCGGTCAGTCCCTTGTCGTCCATGGCGTAGAACACCACGTAGCGCGCCTGCGGTGAAGGATGCACCTCCGCCATGAGTCGCTGGAGGGGGACGCCCCCCCATTCGGCGACCGCCGTCCAGCCCTGGATGCAGTTGTGCTTGGTGATCTGGCTCTGCTCGCCCAGTGCCCGCAGCTGCTCCCGGGAGAGACTCATGGGGTTCTCGACGAGGCCGCCGACGCTCAGGCGGTAGCCACGGAAGTCGTCTTCAGCAAGCCTCCGGTAGTCATCGCCCGGCGGTGGGTATCCGTTGACGCGGAAGTAAGGGGAGATGTCGGCGCGGCCGAAGTGCTGCTTCGAGGTGAAGGTGCGAGAGATCGCGCCTTCGAAGGGGTTGACCATGAACCCGAGCAACTTCTGGGTGCGCCGACGGTAGCGCAGCGAGAACCACGAGATCACGACGTGGACGATGAGGATGGCGAACAGCCCGGCCAGGCCGATGCCGACAGCCAGACGCCGGTTGCCGCCGGGGTCACCGAGCACGATGGCCGCGAACTCCTTGGGCACTCCGTGGATGATGACCATAGTTACGTGAACGACGATGAAGGCGACGAACGCGCACATCAGGATGAAGTGCACGCTGCGAGCACCCTGCTTGCCGCCGAAGAGCTTTCCGTACCAAGGGAAGCGGGCCAGGACGGAGGGGGACATGGCGGCGCCCGACGCGATCTGCAGCGGGGCCATCACGAAGATCACTACGAAGTACGCCAGCTTCTGTGCCGGTTCGAACGGCTCACCGGGGATCTTGGCCGGGAGCTGGAACTGAAGGTAGGTGCCGATTGACCTGATCGAGTCGGGTACCAGCGACCAGTGCGTCGGGATGAGGTAGTGCCAGTAGCCGGTGACGAAGACCATCACGACGTAGACCAGACCGGTCACGATCCAGAACTGCACGCTCATGAAGTGCCAGTGGCGACCCAGGCCGAGGTTCTTTTTGCCCGGTAGCGCGACGAGGGGTGACCACGACTCCTCCTCGTCCAGCGAGGACCACGGCTTTCGGGAGTCGGCCCCGTGCATCGTCTTGGACAGCCGGAGCCACTCACGGCCCGGGGGGCTGTCATCGTGCCAGTAGAGCTTGGGGAAGGCTGAGAGCACCTCGAACCCGGAACGGAACAGCAGGAGCATGAAGAAGAGGTTGAGGAAGTGGGTGATGACGACCCACATCGGGAAGAAACTGGGCACCAGCTCTGCTCCTTAGCACTTCACTGACCCGGCCCGGCGAGGCAGACGTCCGGCCGGGGCGGATGCGGGCAATACTCGAAGCATAAGCGCAACGATTGCGTAAAGGCAACGAGCCGTGCGACAATCGGAGTCATGAACACGACCATGGATGCGGGCTCCGAGATCCGCACCAGTGCGAGTGGCCAGGCGCCGGTCCGGCGACTGACCGAGCTGCGGACAACCCTGCTCGGTGGACGCGGGCCGGGGGCCTCGGATGAGGAGGTCGCCGATCACACCCGCGACCGGTCTTGGCTGGGTGCCGTACCCGTCTCGGTCGAACGCGCGCTGGTCGAGCGTCAGGGCGAGCACCTGCGAGCCGGCGAGCCGATCGTGAACAGCCGCGTGCTGCGACGGCGGCGGTCCCGATCCCTGCGAACCGCCGTCCTGGGCGCCGTGGTTGCTCTTGTCGTACGGGCGGTCGCCGTCCGGCTTGTCCGGCCGAGGCGACAGCAGCGCCCGTAGACCCTGACGACAGCGCGAAAGTCCCCCCACTCACAGAGAGGCCGACCATGACCCACGTACCGTCGGGCAAGCAGTTCGAGATCGCCCACGGCGAGCAACGCGCCGTCATCGTCGAAGTCGGCGGCGGCATCCGCGCATACGACGTGGGTGGTCATGAGGTGCTTCAGCCGTATCCCGTCGACCAGATGTGCGATGGAGCGCACGGGGCGCCCTTGGTCCCGTGGCCCAACCGGCTCGGCGATGGCCGCTACCGCTTCGACGACGAGGACTATCAGGTTGCCCTCACGGAGCCGGAGAAGAACAACGCCATCCACGGTTTCCTGCGCTGGCGCCCTTGGCGTTGCCTAGAGAGCCAGGAAAGCCACGTCGTCATGACCAGCACGCTTTTTCCGTTGCAGGGCTACCCGTTCAGCCTGGACGTACGCGTCAGCTACCACCTCGACGAGACGGGTCTGAGCGTCACGACCACCGCTACGAACATCGGCGACCGCCCTGCCCCTTACGCCTGCGGTCAGCATCCCTACCTCTCACCGGGGGTGGGCACCGTCGGCGACTGCACGCTCCACCTACAAGCCGACACCCGCATCCTGACCGACCCCGACCGCCAGCTCCCTGTCGGCCGCGAAGACGTCGCCGGAACCGCCTACGACTTCAGGGACGGCAAACGGATCGAACACCTCGCCATCGACGACGCGTTCACCGACCTGCACCGAGACGAGCGAGGCCGGTCCTGGGTGCGCCTCGAGGGCGTCGACGGCCGCGTCACCTCGCTGTGGGTCGACGAGGCCTACCCGGTCATCGAGATCTTCACCGGCGACACCCTGGCCCCGGACCGGCGCCGGCGCGGGCTGGGCACGGAACCCATGACCTGCCCACCCAACGCGTTCCAGAGCGGCGACGAGGTGATCCGGCTCGAGCCGGGTGACACCTCAAGCGCGAGCTGGGGTGTGGCAATGACACAGCCGAACGACACAGCCGAACGACAGAGCTGAACGACAGAGCCGAACGACAGAGCCGAACGACAGTGAAGGAGCACAGATGTCTCGCGTAGTCGTAGTGACCGGAGCCAGCGGAGGAATCGGGCGAGCCAGCGTGGCGGAGTTCGCCCGTCGGGGCGACCGCGTGGCGTTGATCGCTCGAGGACAGGTGGGGCTCGACGCGGCCGCCGCGGAGTGCCGCGAGCTCGGCGCGCGGACGCTGACCGTGCCGGTCGACGTCTCCGACGCCCAGGCGGTCGCGGCCGCCGTCGAGCGTGTCGAGACCGAGCTTGGTCCCATCGACGTGTGGGTCAACGTGGCCTTCACTTCGGTTTTCGCCCGGTTCGATGACATCAAGCCGGACGAGTACCGGCGCGCCACCGAGGTCAGCTACCTCGGCTACGTGTACGCCACGATGGCTGTGCTCCCTCGGATGAAGCAACGCAACCGCGGCACTATCGTGCATGTCGGGTCGGCGCTGGCCTACCGGGGTATCCCGCTACAGACCGCGTACTGCGGCGCGAAGCACGCCATCCAGGGGTTCCACGAGGCGTTGCGGTGTGAGCTGCTGCATGAGCACAGCAACGTGCACGTGACGATGGTGCAGATGCCGGCGGTCAACACCCCGCAGTTCTCGTGGGTGCTCTCCCGGTTGCCCAAACACCCCCAGCCGGTGCCGCCGATCTACCAGCCGGAAGTGGCCGCCCGTGGTGTGG
>NZ_JBDTKA010000014.1:0-3270 GCF_039935575.1 Lapillicoccus sp. | reverse complement strand
TCGACGTCGATGAGGAAGAACCCCGCCAGGTGCTCCTTGGTCTCGGCGTAGGGACCGTCGGTGACCACCGGCGTACCGGCCTCCCACCGGTACAACGAGGAGGTGGACGGGTCGGCCAACGCCTCACCGCCGAGCAGCTCGCCGCGAGCGTGCATGTCCTCCAACAGCGCGTCGAACTCCTGGTTCATCTGGTCGCGCTGCTCCTGGGGCAGGGCCCGGTTCTCCGCGACGTAGTTGCCGGTCGGGTGTCCCCACGGCTGCGGGTTGGAATGGATCATGATGACGAACTTCATGACGATGCACCTTCTCTGCTCGAAGTGTTCGGCTGGGCGTTTCACTCGGGACGTCGTTGCGCGGTGGGAGTTCTCGACATGGGAAGGGGGCACCACCCAGTATGTCGAGACGACACCGGCCGGCATGTCGAGACGGCACCGGCCGCTCCGACGTCTCGTCATGACAACCACCAGCCTGACCACCAGCCTGACCACCGACCTGACCAGTGACCCGGACGTGGCGACAAGGACCGTCCTCACCGCGCTCGCGGCCCAGCAGAAATGAGTGCTCGGCATCGTCGACGGGCTCGACGACGCACAGCTGCTGCGTGCTGTCGTGCCTTCCGGCTGGACCGTCGTGGGCATGCTCGCGCACCTGGCCTCCAGCACCCGCTTCTGGCTGCGCGACGTGATGCTGGACGACGGCCCGCACGAGCTCGTCGAGGACGACTACGCCGTCGACCCGGCGACGCAGCCGCGCGAGGTCGTGCAGGCATATGCAGACATCTGTGCGTCGACGGCGGTCGCGATCGGGGGCCTGGCTCTCCATACCGTCCCGGCCTGGTGGCCAGAGGAGCTATGGGGCGGCTGGCGTCTCGACGACCTGCACGAGGTACTGCTCCACCTGCTCGTCGAGACGGCTTGCCATGCTGGCCACCTCGACGCCGCGCGAGAGCTCATCGACGGGGGCACCTGGGACTATGCGACCGGGAGCGTGTCGGTGGGTTAGCCGGCCCTGCTCGAACGGCGGCCAGCCACCGCCGCCCGTCGAGGCATAGCCGCCGCTCGAACCGAAGGGCCACCGGGCCGCGCTCGATAGGCTCCGACCCATGAGCACACCGATCGACGCCACGAGCACGCAGGCCTGGGCGCGACTGACGCAGCTGCGGCAAGGCCGGGACATCGACCTGCGCCGCGCGTTCGACGAGGATCCCGGACGAGTCGAGCGACTGACTTTCACCGCTGCCGACCTGTTCGTCGACCTGTCGAAGAATCTCGTCGACACCGACATCGTGGCGGCGCTCGTCGATCTGGCGGGTCAGGTCGGTCTGACCGAGCGTCGTGACGCGATGTTCGCCGGGGAGCGCATCAACGTCACCGAGGACCGGGCCGTCCTGCATACCGCCCTCCGCGACCCGTCCGACGTCCACGTCGACGTCGACGGCGAGGACGTCGTCCCGCTCGTCCACGAGGTGCTGGCCAAGGTCTACGCCTTCGCCGAGAAGGTGCGGTCCGGTGAGTGGGTCGGTGTCACCGGCAAGCGCATCGAGACGGTGGTCAACATCGGGATCGGAGGGTCGGACCTCGGTCCCGTGATGGTCTACGAAGCGCTGAAGCCTTACGTGCAACAAGGGTTGTCGGCGCGGTTCATCTCCAACATCGACCCGACGGACGTCGCCGAGAACACCAAGGACCTCGACCCCGAGACCACCTTGTTCATCGTCGCGTCCAAGACCTTCACGACCCTGGAGACCCTGACCAACGCCCGCCTCTCGCGCACCTGGCTGCTCGACACCCTGATCTCCGCAGGGGCCATCGACGCCTCGGACAGCGCGCGGTCCGAGGCCGTGAGCAAGCACTTCGTCGCGGTGTCGACGGCGCTGGACAAGGTCGAGGCGTTCGGGATCGACCCAGCCAACGCGTTCGGGTTCTGGGACTGGGTGGGTGGGCGCTACTCCGTCGACTCCGCGATCGGCACCTCACTCGTGGTCACGATCGGCCCGGGCAGCTTCTCTGACTTCCTGGCCGGGATGCACGCGATAGACCGGCACTTCGCGGAGACCGACCTCGCCTCGAACATCCCGGCCCTGATGGGTCTGCTGAATGTCTGGTACGTCAACTTCTTCGACGCGCAGAGCCACGCGGTTCTGCCGTATGCGCAGTATCTGCACCGGTTCGCGGCATACCTGCAGCAGCTGACGATGGAGTCCAACGGCAAGAGCGTGCGTTGGGACGGCAGCCCCGTCACCACCGCGACCGGTGAGGTGTTCTGGGGCGAGCCCGGCACCAACGGCCAGCACGCGTTCTACCAGCTGATCCACCAAGGGACCCGGCTCATCCCCGCTGACTTCATCGCCGTGGCCACACCGGCGAACCCGCTTGTCGACGGCGACAAAGACGTCCACGAGCTGTTCCTCGCCAACTTCTTCGCTCAGACGGCGGCGCTCGCGTTCGGCAAGACGGCCGACGAGGTGCGCGCCGAGGGGACGGCCGAGGCGATCGTGCCGGCGAGGGTGTTCCCGGGGAACCGGCCCACGACCTCGATCATGGCCCCGGCCTTGACGCCGTCGGTCGTGGGCCAGCTGATCGCGCTCTACGAGCACGTGACGTTCACCCAGGGTGTCGTGTGGGGCATCGACAGCTTCGACCAGTGGGGAGTCGAGCTCGGCAAGCAGCTGGCGCAGCAGGTGACGCCGGCCGTCGCGGGCGACGAGGCGGCGCTCGAGAAGCAGGACGCGTCGACCCAGTCGCTGGTCCGCTACTACCGCTCACACCGTCAGCGCTGAGTCGGAGGCTGATGAGGGGGCTGAGCCGCGGTGAGGCGCGCGGCTGCCTCCAACGTCATCCACGCTTGCAGCTGCGTGGACAGCTCGACGGAAGTCACACCGTCGTCCTGTGTGCCCGCCGGTGTGGCCGGGTCAGCAGAGAACACCACGGCGTAGGTCCCGTCGTGGGTCGAGCGTCGGGATCGACCTGACCACAGTGCGGCGGCTGTGTCTTGTACGAGAGTCGTTGCGGTGCCTCGGGTTTCACGGTTCAGAGCGGGTGAGGCGCTCGCCAGAGCGAGGTAGCGGACCAGGATCCCGGTGAACAGGCCGCCGTCACCACCCCCGTGGGTTACGAGCGGATGGCGCGCTTCGACCTCAGAAGTGAGCCGGGTCGCCACGGCGTCGATGAGATGAGCGGCCCGGTCGAGGCTGCGCGGATCTGCGAGGGTGACGAGCGTCCCGAGCACGGTTCCCTGGTTGTAGGTGTAGATGTCGCGGACGAACCGCTC
>NZ_JBDTKA010000013.1:0-22315 GCF_039935575.1 Lapillicoccus sp. | reverse complement strand
GCGTTCTCCCAGTGGGCCGAGACCATCAGCACGGTGGCCGGCCTGGAGGTGGTGGCGGTGAGGTCGGCGGACCACGCGGCGAGCTCGGCGGTCCACCGGGTGTCGTCGGCCAGCGGCGGCGCTCCGTGACTGAGGTAGAGCACGGGCTGTGAGGTCATGTCCACACCGTACGCGCAACAAGTTAAATACTAAACTAGTCTCAGGATGTCGACAGGGTGCGAGGGCACAGGGGGCTGGGGTTATCGTCTGCAGCGCAAGCCTCGTCCAGGCCGTGACGAATCCACGGCACGAGGCTCGCAGGAATCGAGGTCCCAACGTGGCTGCAGGGAAGGGGCGCAAGCTCGTCATCGTCGAGTCGCCCAACAAGGTCAAGTCGATCGCCGGCTACCTCGGGGGCGAGTACGACGTCGAGGCGTCCGTCGGGCACATCCGCGACCTGCCGAACCCGTCAGAGCTGCCGGCCGACATGAAGAAGGGCCCGTTCGGCAAGTTCGCGATCGACGTCGACAACGACTTCGCGCCCTACTACGTCGTCGACGCTGACAAGCGCAAGAAGGTCGCCGAGCTCAAGCGGGCCCTCAAGGACGCCGACGAGCTCTACCTCGCCACCGACGAGGACCGCGAGGGCGAGGCCATCGCGTGGCACCTGCTGGAGACACTCAAGCCGCGGGTCCCTGTCAAGCGGATGGTGTTCAACGAGATCACCCGCGAGGCGATCCAACGCGCGGTCGTCAACACCCGCGAGCTCGACACCCGTCTCGTCGATGCGCAGGAGACCCGCCGCATCCTCGACCGCCTCTACGGCTACGAAGTGTCACCGGTGCTCTGGCGCAAGGTCCGCCAAGGGCTCTCAGCCGGGCGCGTACAGTCCGTCGTGACCCGGATGGTCGTCGAGCGTGAGCGCGAGCGGATGGCGTTCCGGAAAGCGTCCTACTGGGACGTCGAGGGCGACTTCACCACCCGGTCGAGCAACGGCGAGCTGGTCGAGTCCGACACGTTCACCGCCCGGCTGAGCGCGGTCGACGGCGACCGGGTGGCCACGGGGCGAGACTTCACCGACCGCGGCGAGCTCAAGGCGAAGTCGGTCGTGCACCTCGATGAGACGATGGCGACCTCGATCGCCACGGCCGTCCCGCTCTCGCCTGTCGCCGTGACCAGTGTCGCCGAGAAGCCTTATACCCGACGACCGGCCGCGCCGTTCACGACCTCGACCCTCCAGCAGGAGGCGTCTCGCAAGCTGCGGCTCAACTCCAAGAACGCGATGCGCGTGGCGCAGCGGCTCTACGAGAACGGCTACATCACCTACATGCGCACCGACTCGATCACGTTGTCGGAGAGCGCGATCAGCGCAGCGCGCACCCAAGCACGCGACCTGTACGGCGCCGAGTACGTCCCCAGCGAACCCCGCCGGTATGCGGGCAAGGTCAAGAACGCGCAGGAGGCCCACGAGGCGGTTCGCCCTGCAGGAGACCGGTTCCGGACTCCGGCGCAGGTCGCCGGCGAGATCCGGGGCGACGAGTTCGCGCTCTACGAGCTGATCTGGAAACGCACCGTCGCCTCGCAGATGGCGGACGCCACCGGGTCGACCGCCACGGTCAAGCTGACGGCAACGCTCGAGGACGTGGAGGTGGCGCGCACCGCCGAGTTCACTGCGAGCGGCACTGTCATCACTTTCCGCGGGTTCCTGGCGGCATACGAGGAAGGTCGCGACGAGGCGGCGACCAAGAAGCGCAAGGAGATCGCCGAGGAGGAGCGCCGCCTGCCCAAGCTGGGTGAGGGCGTCCCGCTCGCCGTCGTGCGCACCGAGGCCGAAGGACACGAGACCCAGCCACCGCCGCGCTATACCGAGGCGACCCTCGTGAAAGCCATGGAGGAGAAGGGGATCGGACGACCTTCGACGTATGCCTCCATCATGGGCACGATCCAGGACCGCGGTTATGTGGGCAGCCGGGGTTCGGCCCTGGTGCCGACCTGGCTCGCCTTTGCGGTGACGCGGTTGCTCGAGGAGCACTTCTCGCGGCTCGTCGACTACGACTTCACCGCCTCGATGGAGGAGGACCTCGACCGCATCGCCGGTGGCGACGAGCAGCGCGTGGCGTGGCTGAGGCGGTTCTACTTCGGTGACGAAGCCGGGTCGACCGAGGGGCTGAAGAGCCTCGTAGACGATCTCGGCGAGATCGATGCGAGGGAGATCTCCACGATCGCCCTCGGTGACGGCATGGTCGTGCGCGTCGGTCGTTACGGCCCCTACGTCGAGGAGGTGGTCCCCGCCGGTGTCGACCCGTCGACCGGCGAGGTGCTGCTCGACGGCGCAGCGCCCAGCGACACGCCCCGGCGCGCGACCATCAACGACGACATCGCTCCCGACGAGATGACCCCGGCGAAGGCGCGGGAGCTCCTCGACGCGGCTGCGGACGATGGTCGCGTCCTCGGGCGAGACCCACTGTCCGGCAACGAGATCGTGGCGAAAGCGGGCCGCTATGGGCCTTACGTCAGCGAGATCCTCCCGGACGATGCCGACACCACCCCGAAGCGCAGCAAGGTCAAGGTCAAGCCGCGCACCGCGTCCCTCTTCGCGGACATGGACCTCGCGACCATCGACCTGGACAGCGCGCTGAAGCTGATGTCCCTGCCGCGGATCGTCGGCGCCGTGACCGAGGAGGACGGCACGTCTGCCGACATCACGGCGCAGAACGGCCGCTACGGGCCTTATCTCAAGAAGGGCACGGACTCGCGCTCGCTCACGACGGAGCAGCAGCTGTTCGACATCACCCTGGACGAAGCCCTGGCGATCTACGCCCAGCCCAAGCAAAGGGGCCGGGCAGCGGCCGCGCCCCTCAAAGAGCTCGGCGTGGATCCGGTGAGCGGCAAGCCCGTGGTGGTCAAGGACGGCCGGTTCGGGGCCTACGTCACCGACGGCGAGACCAACGCGACGTTGCGCCGCGACGACGACCCCGAGTCGATCACGCCGGCGCGCGGGTACGAGCTGCTGGCGGACAAGCGCGCCAATGGTCCGACGACCCGCAAGCGTGCGACGAAGGCGGCGACCAAGAAGGCCGCGACCAAAAAGGCTGCAACACCGCGCAAGGGCGCCGCCGCGAAGACGACGGCCAAGCGGACGACCGCGCGAAAGGCCTGACCCGTGGGCGAGCTGGAACCGACCACCGCCCGTGCCCTGTCAACCCGGCTCGCCGTCGAGCAACGCAAGTCGCGCCTTCCCTCGGTGTCCGCGGCCGTCATACGGGAGGGGTCCTTGGTCTGGGCCGACTCGCGCGGAACCGTCGACGGCCGAGCTGACGGCACACCCGCCGACCCGGACACGCAGTACCGGATCGGTTCGATCACCAAGACCTTCGTCGCGGTTGTGGTCATGCGCCTGCGGGACGAGGGGCTGCTCGACCTGGACGACCGTTTCGAGGAGCACGTGTCGGGAAGTGCGTTCGGCCGCGCAACGATCGCGCAGCTGCTCTCGCACACGTCAGGGCTGCAGTCGGAGACCGACGGACCGTGGTGGGAGCGCACGCCCGGTGCCGACTGGGACGCGCTGATGTCGACGTCGCCGGTGCAGCGCAACCGGGCGGGCAGGCGCTACCACTACAGCAACGTCGGCTACGCCGCGCTCGGTGAGCTGGTCGCGGGGGCCTACGGAGTGCCCTGGGACGACGTCGTCAGGCGCGACCTGCTCGACCCACTCGGTATGCAGCGCACCACGACACGGCCCGCGGGCAATGCGGCCCAAGGCCTCGCCGTGCATCCGTTCGCCGACCTGCTGCTGCCAGAGCCCGAACACGACGCCGGTGCGATGGCCCCGGCGGGGCAGCTGTGGTCAACCGCCGAGGACCTCGCGAAGTGGGCGGCCTTCCTGGCCGGTGACACTCGTGACATCCTCGGCGCCGATACCCTCGCCGAGATGCTCGAACCGCAGGTCGTCAGCGACCTGCCCGGTCAGGCGTGGACCGCGGCGCATGGGCTCGGTTTTCAGGTATGGAACGACGCAGGCAGACGCTATGCCGGTCACGGGGGCTCGATGCCAGGATTCCTGGCGGGTCTCCAGGTCGACGTCGAGACCGGTGACGGGGTCGTGATCTTCGCGAACACCACGAGCGCGCCGCTCTCCTTCGCCCGTGAGCTGCTGACGCTCGTGCGGGAGCGAGAGCCGGTGGAGCCCCGCCCGTGGCACGCGCAGGGGCCCGCGCCCGAGGCACTCGCGATCGCCGGGCTGTGGTGCTGGGGGCCGGCGGTCACCCTCGTCAAGGCGACCAGCGACGGCGGGCTCGAGCTCGGTGTGCCGGGCGAGGGACGGGACGCCCGGTTCCGTCCGGCGGAGGGCGGCTGGGTCGGCCTCGACGGCTACTACGCCGGGGAACTACTTCGAGTCGTGCGCGACGTCGACGGGGCCGTGAGCCACCTCGACCTCGCCTCGTTCCGCTAGACCCGGCTGCCCTACGACCGCGAGCGAGACATCCCCGGCGGCGTCGACGAGGCAGGCTGGCGCTAGGTTCGGGAATCCCCGAGACCGCACCAGGCGTTGCCACCAGCGTGACTGACTCGATGGTGACCGATCGACCGTTGACCCTGTCCGTGCTCGACCTGGTGCCTGTCCGCGCCGACCAGAGCACCGGAGACGCGGTCGCCGCGTCGATCGGCCTCGCGCAGACCGCGGACCGTGCGGGATACCAGCGCTACTGGCTCGCTGAGCATCACAACATGCCCGCCGTCGCCGCCACGAACCCTGCGGTTCTCATCGCCATGGTGGCCGGCGCGACGGAGCGGATCAGGGTCGGCTCGGGCGGAGTGATGCTCCCGAACCACGCGCCTCTCGTCGTGGCCGAGCAGTTCGCTCTTCTCGAGGCCGCTTACCCGGGCCGCATCGACCTCGGGATCGGCCGCGCACCGGGCAGCGACCCGGTCACCAGCTGGGCGCTGCGGCACGGCGCCGGAGGGGTCGAGCCGGACGCAGTCGGCCACTTCCCCGAGTACGTCCAGAACGTCGTCGCCATGATGGACCCGGCCGGCGTCGGTCTCGACCTCGGCGGCCGAGAGTACGTCCTGCACGCGACCCCTCGCTCGACGTCGGTCCCGCCCGTCTGGCTGTTGGGCTCGTCGGACTACTCGGCTCACCTCGCGGCCGAGCTGGGCCTTCCCTATGTCTTCGCCCACCACTTCTCCGGCAACGGCACGGCGCAGGCACTGCACGCATACCGCAGCCAGTTCCGGCCGAGCGCCGCGGCGAGCGAGCCGCGGACCTTCCTCACCCTCAACGTGTGCGTGGCCGAGACCGAGGAGCTGGCTCGTCGGCTGGTCCGGCCGCAGGTGCTCGCGATGGTCGCCCTGCGCACCGGCGGTGAGCTGCGCCCGCAGCTCAGCGTCGAAGACGCCGCAGAGGTCACCCTGCCCGCCGAGCACGAGGCGCTCGCCACCTCGATGCTGGAGCGCTGGGTCGTGGGGACGCCCGAGTCGGCCTACGCGCGGGTCGAGGACCTGGCGTCGACGTTTGCCGTCGACGAGGTGATGCTGCACCCGGTCGCCGGAGCGTTCGCCGGTTCTGACCCGCGGCGTTCGTCTGCTCGTGAACGCAGCCTCGAGCTGCTCAGCGAGCTTGCTCACTTGACCCTGACGCAACGTCAGGCGCCAGCCTTGACGTCGTGACCAGACCAACGACGATAGACCGATGATAGACGCCGTGTGGACGGTGGGACAGGTGGCCGACGAGCTCGGCGTGACGGTGCGAACCCTGCACCATTACGACGAGATCGGGCTGCTGCGTCCCAGCGAGCGAAGCCACGCGGGGTACCGGCTCTACACCAGCACGGACCTCGAGCGGTTGCAGAACGTCGTGGTCTACCGCCGGCTCGGCTTCCCGCTCGATGAGATCGGGGACCTGCTGGACGGCGGCGCGGACGGCAACACCGTCGCGGAGCACCTGCGCCGCCAACGGGCTGCGGTCATGACCAGGCTGGACGAGATGCGAGATCTCGTCGCGGCAATCGACTCAGCATTGGAGAAAGAGATGTCAGGACTGAAGATCACCAGGCAGGAGCAGCGCGAGCTTTTCGGCGAGGGGTTCTCGGACGAGTACGCCGCCGAGGCCGAGCAGCGGTGGGGAGACAGCGACATGTTCAGGCAGTCCGCGGCGCGGACCGCGTCCTACGACAAGGCGGACTGGGTCGCGGTCAAGGCCGAGATGGACGCCGTCAACTCGGCGCTGGTCGAGGCCAAACGGTCCGGCGAGCCCGCGACCGGCGAGCGCGCTATGGACGCTGCGGAGCTGCACCGTCTGCACATCAACGACCGGTTCTACGAGCTGACGCCGGAGTTCCACCGGAACCTCGGCGACATGTACGTCTCCGACCCGCGGTTCACGGCAACCTACGAGGACCTCGAGCCGGGGCTGGCGCAGTTCACCCGGGACGCGATCCACGCCAACGCCGACCGCGCGGCGGCCAGTCACTGAGCCGTACTGACAGCCGACTGAGCTCGACTGGGGTGTGGGGTGGAGTCGTGCGGTCAGGCGTCGATCTTGGCGAGCAGCTTGGTCAGCATGGTCGTGTTGCGGCTGGTGCTGGTGTTCACCCCGAGAATCCGCTCCCAGTCGCGCTTGACGAGCTGGGAGTCGGTGGACTTGCCGTGCATGCGCCAGTGGACCTCGCAGCCGTCGACCACAAGCGTCTCGAACTCGTTTGACAAGGCTTCGAGTGCATGGGCGGCGGCGCCACTCGGCTTCGCCTTGAGGAACGTCACGAAGTACGTGTCACCCGAGCCGACGGTGAAGGGTGCCAGCGCCAGAGCCGTGCGGAGCTGCGCAGCGCTACGGACGAACGTCGTGCACTCAAAGCCGAACTCGTCCTCCAACGCGCTCTCCAGGCCCTTCTCCAGCGAGGCGCGGCGGCCGGGTGCCTCGAACACGACGTTGCCGCTGTTGACGAAGGTCCACGGACTGGCGTGGCCGAGATCCGTGCAGACCTCGACCAGGCGCGCCATCGGAACACGTCGCTTGCCGAGGTTCACTGCGCGCAGAAAACCGACCTGGATCGCCACGGGTGCGACTCTCTCACGGCTGCTGGCGTTGGATTGCCATGTCCACCAACCTGACCCACTCACCGTGGCCGCCGACCATGAGCATGGGGTTCTCCCACCGCAACCGGATCGCGTCACTCTTGACCTCGAGCAGCCAGGCTCGGCGCCACTCCTGCCCCGCGCTTCGCACCCACCAGGGCTCCGCCAGCGAGGACATGCCGATCTCCCTGACGAGTGCCTCGGCAGCGTCCTGGTCGGTTCCCGGACCCAGGGCCGCGCCGAAGACGGTCGCCGGAACCCACTGACCACCGGTCTCCGCGCTGGGCAGGAGCACGCCGATCAGCTCGTCGTCGTCCTCGCGACGGACAGGCAGGCTCACGGTTCCGATCTCCATTCCTCGACGGTAGGGCCACCCCCTGCGTGAGGGTCAACCTGATTAGCGGACCGGACGGTGTGACACCGGACTGTCCTAGAGTCGCGTCATGAGCATCCCGATGCCCGCTGTGGCCGCCAGCGGCAGGCATACCGGGATGTTCGTCGCCTTCGAAGGCGGCGACGGGGCAGGCAAGTCCACCCAGGTACGCCTGCTCGCGGCAGCCCTCGAACGGGCCGGTCGGGCTGTGCTGGTGACCAGGCAGCCCGGCGGGACGGCGCTGGGGGCACAGGTTCGTGACCTCGTGCTCCACGGGGACCACGTCTCTCCTCGCGCGGAGGCACTGCTCTACGCCGCCGACAAGGCGCACCACGTCGACACGGTCATCGTCCCGGCGCTGGCTCGTGGCGAGATCGTCGTCACCGACCGCTACGTCGACAGCTCGATCGCCTACCAGGGCGCGGGCCGAGACCTCGGTGGGGAGGAGATCACCGCCCTGCAGCGGTGGGCGGTGGACGGTCTGCTGCCCGACCTCACGATCGTGCTCGATGTCTCGCCGGGGACGGGCCGCGAACGGCGGGGGGCTGTCGAGGACCGCCTGGAGGCGGAGGGGGACGACTTCCACGCCGCCGTGCGCGAGCACTTTCTCGCTCTCGCGGCGGCGGACCCGGCGCACTACCTGGTCGTGGACGCCCAGCTCCCGCCGGAGGAGATTCACCACCGGGTGGTCGCCGCGATCGAGTCTGCTTGGGCGCCCGGTGTGGCCACCGCGACACGGGTTCCGCTGTGAGTGTGTGGGACGACGTCGTCGGCCAGCCGGACGCCGTCGCCACGTTGAGCCGAGCGGTGAGCGAGCCGACCGCCATGACCCACGCGTGGCTGTTCACGGGGCCTCCGGGCTCGGGACGCTCCGTCGCGGCGCGGGCCTTCGCCGCGGCGCTCGAGTGTCCGCAGGGCGGCTGTGGGGTCTGCCGTGAGTGCCGCACCGCGGTCGGCGGCAGCCACGCCGACGTCAAAGTCGTTGCTACCCAAGGGTTGTCCATCAAGGTCGAGGACACACGTGCGCTGGTGCAGGAGGCTGCGTTGCGGCCGTCGGTGGGTCGGTGGCGGGTGATCATCGTCGAGGACGCCGACCGGTTGACAGAACGGGCGGCCGACGCGCTGCTCAAAGCGCTCGAGGAGCCGACGCCACGCACGGTATGGATGCTCTGCGCTCCGTCTCTCGAGGACGTCATCATCACCATCCGTTCCCGGTCCCGACACGTGCGACTGCGTACCCCGCCGGTCGGTGCGGTCGCCCAGCTGCTGGTCCGCCGCGACGGCATCGACCCGGGGATGGCGATGTACGCAGCGCGTGCGGCACAGTCGCACGTCGGGCTGGCTCGCCGGCTGGCGCGCGACGAGGGTGCGCGGATCCGCCGGCGCGACGTGATCGCGATGCCTGTGCGGGTTCGCACCATCGGCGACGCCGTCGCCGCAGCCGCCGACCTGGCCTCGATCGCCGACGAGGAGTCGACCGCATCTGCGACGGAACGGGATGCGGCCGAGCGGGTCCGGCTGCTCGAGACCCTCGGTGCGGACCCGGCCGCCCGCACCCAACCGCCGCACGTGCGCTCCCAGGTCACCGCTCTGGAGCGCGAGCAGAAGACCCGGGGGACCCGCTTCGCCAGGGACACCGTCGACCGGTCGCTGGTCGACCTCTTGTCAATCCATCGAGATGCCCTGGCATTGCGCCTCGGCGCCCACGTCGAGCTGGTCAACCAGGACAGCATCGACCTGGTCCGCGCGCTCGCTGCTGCCCGCAGCCCCGAGCAGCTGCTGCGTGCGATGGACGCGGTCGGGGAGGCGCGGGAGCGGATCAACCTCAACGTCCCCCCGCTGCTCGCCCTCGAAGCGATGGCCATCTCGTGGCTGGCGCCCCATGCCCTCGAGCTCGAGGACGCCTGACGCCCCGTCTGGTCGGGTTGCTCGCCCGCGGCGGGCGGGCATATCGGGACGCATCGGACTCTTTCGTAAAATCCCTGTTGCGAACCGACACGAGAGGGCCACACTCCGGAGTTGGGTCGGCATTGTCGGGGCTCCGTAGGCCTCGGCTGGTACGGGTGTCCGGCCAAGTCCTCGTGAATGGAGAGCACATGACCACGTCCCGTCACCGCATACTCGGCGTCGCGGTCGCCGCCTGCGCGACCACCCTCGCTATCGCCCCGGCCGCTTCCGCCGCCTCGGGCCACCCGGGCGCCACAACGAAGTGGCACCGCACCCTCACCAACGAGGTCCTCGCACCGTTTCAGATCGCGGTGAGCAAGGGCAAGGTCTACGTCGCTGACGGCTTCACCGGCACGGTCTCACGGGTCGACGGCAACCACCTCACGCCATTGGCCCATGGCCTTCCCGGCGGGGACGTGGCGGGTCTGGACGTCGCCGATGACGGCTCGTGGGCTTACACCACGAGCGTCGCCGACCCGGTCACGAACATCCACACGGCCGCTCAGCTCGTCATCAAGAAGCCGGGCAAGGCCGACAAGATCGTCGACCTCGCGGCTTACGAGGCGAGTGCGAACCCGGACGGCTCCACGGCCTACGGCCTCGCCCCGGGAACCGACTGCCAGGCGGGTCGTGACTGGCTGGCCATGGCGAGCGGGAGCCCGGCTTCTTACACCGGGGTCGTTGACTCCCACCCGTATGCCGTCGCCAGCCTGGGCCACGGGGCGTGGGCCGTCGCGGACGCCGGAGGCAACGACATCGTCAAGGTGACCGCCGACGGCACTGTCTCCACCATCGCCGTGCTGCCGGCCCAGAAGACCGCCATCACCCCGGGGCTCCTTGGCGCCCTGGGCGCCCCGCCCTCGGCCTCCTGCCTCGTAGGCAAGGTCTTCGGGTTCGAGGCGGTGCCCACGGACGTCGAGCAGGGCCCCGACGGCAAGCTGTGGGTCTCCACGCTGCCAGGGGGTCCGGAAGACCCCAGCCTCGGTGCGCGCGGTAGCGTCTACGCGGTGGGCCCGTACACCGGTGGGGCCAAGCTGGTCGCGACCGGGTTCCTCGGCGCCACCAACGTGGCGCCGTCGGACTACGGCACCGCCTTCGTCACCGAGCTGTTCGGTGGCAAGGTCGACAAGATCACGCAGTCGGGCAAGGTGACCACGTTCGCCACCATCGACGCGCCGCTCGCGGTCGAGGTGCAGGGTGACGGCGTCTACGTCGCCACGCTGGCGGCGATCGACAACTCGACCGGGCAGGTCCTGGCCCCGGGAAGCATCGTCAAGTACAAGCGCTGACCCGTATGCCGGGAGGTTGATCCCGGTGACAGGTCACGCAGGAGTCACCACGACAGGTCCGCGGCACCCGCCGCGGACCTGTCGTGGTGTGTCGTGCGTGTGTCGGGCGTGCATCTGGGTTCGGATGGGTCACCGGAGGGTTGCTGTTCGGTCTCCGTTGGGTCACCCCCGGGTCGACGGGTTACCGTGCTGCGGTGGCGACGCTGCATACCGTCGGCCTTGCGCCCGCCTCACCTGAGCACCCCGAGGAGCCCTGGACATGACCCGAACCGGTTCGCCCGGTCCTGGACCCCTCGGCGGCGGGAGCGCCGGGCGCGCTGGCCGCGCGGGCCGGGGGCTGCTGGCGGCGGTCGTGGGCGTCGTCGCCAGCCTGAGTCTCTCCTCCTGTCTGGTCCTGCCGTTCCTCCCGAGCAACGACTCCGGGTCGAAACCGTCCGCGAGCCGCTCGACACCCGTGACGCCGCAGACCCCGCCGTCCGGGACGACCGGGCTCGACGCGTACTACTCGCAACAGCTCACCTGGTCCTCGTGCACTGGTGGCGAGTGCGCCAAGCTCAAGGTCCCGGTGGACTACTCCAAACCCTCGGGTAACTCGATCGAGCTGGCGCTCCTGCGGGTCGTAGCTCGGGACAGCGGTGAGCGGATCGGCTCGCTCGTGGTCAACCCCGGCGGCCCGGGCGGGTCGGGAGTCGACTATGCCCGCTACGCCAACCAGATCGTCGGCGCCGAGGTGCGCAAGCGCTTCGACATCGTCGGGTTCGACCCTCGCGGCGTCGGCCGGTCCGCGCCGATCGACTGCTTGAGCGACAAGGACCTGGACGCATTCCTCGGTACCGATCCGACCCCGGACACGCCTGCGGAGGAACAGGACTCGATCAGCGAAGCCAAGAAGTTGGCCGACGGCTGCGCCGCCAAGAACCCCGCGCTCATCGCGCACGTCTCGACGGTCGACGCGGCTAAGGACATGGACATCCTTCGTGCAGCGCTCGGCGAGACGAAGCTGAACTACCTCGGCAAGAGCTACGGAACCTTTCTCGGCGCGACGTATGCCGACCTGTTCCCCACGCTGGTCGGCCGGTTCGTGTTGGACGGCGTCGTGGCTCCGGACCTGACGTCCAAGGAGATCAGCCTCGGTCAGGCCAAGGGGTTCGAGCTGGCCACCCGTTCCTATGTCGCTGACTGCATCAAGAGCCCGGACTGCCCGGTCGGGCAGAGCGTCGACGAGGGCATGACGTGGATCCAGGACTTCCTCAAGGGACTCGACGCACAGCCCCTGCCGGTGACCGACGACCAGACGGTGACGCAGCTGAACGAGGCGTGGGGGTCCATCGGCATCGCCGATGCCATGTACGAGCAGGCCCTGTGGAAGCAGCTCAATGACGCGCTGCGGGACGCCAAGGGTGGGGACGGCAACGCGCTGATGCGGCTCGCGGACGACTACGCCCGACGTACGCCGGGTGGCCAGTACCAGAGCAACATCATGGAGGTGATCTACGCGGTCAACTGCTCGGACAAGGCGGACACCGCGGACATCGCCCAGGTGGAGGCCAACGCCAACGCTGCCGTGAAGGAGGCGCCGACATGGGGCCGGTTCCTCGCCTGGGGATCGGTGGCCTGCGGGGTGTGGCCGGTCAAGCCGGCGACGCCCATCCACAAGGTCACCGCGCCGGGTTCAGGACCGATCGTCGTCGTCGGGACGACGCGCGACCCCGCCACGCCCTACGAATGGTCCGTGCGGCTGCGTAACCAGCTGTCGAACGCGACCCTGATCACCTTCGACGGTGACGGGCACACGGCATACATGAGATCGAACTCCTGCGTGAACACCCCCATCGACGACTACTACGTCAACGGGACCGTCCCGCAGGACGGCCTCAAGTGCTGAGCTGCCCGCGGGCCTGAGCGCTGGGGCGCGGTTCGGAGAACGCCCGGCCAGTCCGTATAGTGGTGCCCCGCGCCCGACGGGTGCACGCCGCCTTAGCTCAGTCGGCCAGAGCGATTCACTCGTAATGAATAGGTCATCGGTTCGATTCCGATAGGCGGCTCCACGGAACATCTCAGGCAAGGCCCAGAGGAAATCGGGGCCTTGCCTGAGCCCTTTTCAACTGTGTCCGGCTAGCGCGGGGTCGGGGCGGAGAACTCGTTCCCGTCGAGGTGGCCCATCGTGACTGAGCCGACGCCGCATCGGCGAATTTCAGGCGCACTGACGCCCGCGTGGTCGAAGTCGAGGAGGGTCGCGCCGAGGGTGAGGAGCCACTCAACTTCGCCCTACTGGGCACCGTCGACTGGCGGTGTGAGGTCGAAGTGCAGCCGGTTCCTGCCCTTCTTTAGGTTCACCGGCGGTCCTCCCTAACTGACCTTGGGACCGCCGTGCGGCGACCGGATCGAGACCACTCTCGGCGGAGCTCGGTGCGCTTCCAGGGGGCCGATGTCACGGAAGTCAATGTCTGGCAGTCGAACTCGTTGTGGACAACTCTTGCGGGCGGGTCGACCGGTTGAGTAAAGTAGTACACATGTTCGAATGGCGTGGGCGGGTGACGGTGGCGGACCTGGAGGGTCTGCTGCCGATGCTGGCCGACCTCGGTTCCGCCGCGGGTTCCGCAGGAGTGACCGACACGGTGCGGGTCGACGTGCTGTCGGTGTTGGAGCGGGTCAAGGCCGCAGCGGCGGGGGCGCAGGTACGGGTGACGGCGGCGTTCGTGGACTCCCAAGAACAGGTCGCGGCGCAGTGGACTACCCGGGCCGTGCAGTGTTCGGACGCGGGCGACTTCCAGGGGTGGCGGACGGCGCGGGACCAGGCCCGACTGGCCACCGTCGACATGCACGGCGACGTCGGCCTTGGCCCCGGCGCCGGTGGCGACGGTGACACCTACTCGAGCGGGTCAGGTCGACGTGTGGGTCGCGCACTTCGGCCGGGTGCAGGGTCGGGGTTGGGGGTAGCCGCCCAGGTGGGGTTGGCGCGTGCGGTGTCCCCGTCCCGGGGGGCACGGCACGTGCGGGAGGCGGTGGTATTGGTGCGGGACATGCCGGCGATGCTGGCCGCCCTGGAGGTCGGGGCGGTTTCGGAGTGGCGGGCCGGCCTGGTCGTCGCCGAGACCGCCGTGTTGTGCCCGGGGGACCGGCGGCTGGTCGACGACGAGCTGGCAGCGACGTTGGGGGTGGATGGGACGCACCCCGCCGACGGGGGCCTGGCTCGGTTGGGGGATAGGGAGCTGGTCCGGCAGGTGAAGGCGGTCGCCTACCGGGTGGACGCCGCGTCCGTGCTGGCCCGCTCGGTTCGAGCCGTCACCCAGCGGCGGGTCACGATCCGGCCGGCGCCGGACACCATGACCTACCTGACAGCGTTACTACCGGTGGCTCAAGGAGTCGCCGTGTACGCCGCGCTGACCGTGGCCGCCGCCACCGCCCGAGCCACCGGTGACGGTGACGGTGACGGTGACGGCCGGTCGAAGGGTCAGCTGATGGCGGACACCCTGGTCTGCCGGGTCACCGGACAGGCATCCGCCGCCGCCGTCCCGGTCGAGGTCCAGCTCGTCATCACCGACCGGACCCTGCTCGCGGGGACCGGCCCAGGATCAGACATCCCCGCCCAGGTCCCCGGGTACGGGACCGTGCCCGCCGGCTGGGCCCGCAACCTGCTCACCAACAACGTCACCAGCGACGTCAGGGGCAACGTCACTGGAGAGGCCGGCCACGCCGGAGATGCCGGAGATGCCGGAGATCCGGTCGCTGGGGCGGCGCGGGTGTGGCTGCGGCGGCTGTACACCCACCCGGTCGACGGGACCCTGGTCGCCATGGATTCCACCCGCCGCACCTTCAACGGTGGGCTGCGCCGGTACCTGATCGGACGAGACGTCACCTGCCGCACCCCCTGGTGCGACGCCCCCATCCGACACCTCGACCACGTCACCGACCACGCCGCCGGCGGACCCACGACCGCCGCCAACGCCCAAGGACTCTGCATCGCCTGCAACCACACCAAACAGCTGCCCGGCTGGCAGGCCCGAACCATCCAGACCTGGAACCCCCACGACGGCGCGGCAACCGGCGGCGACGCGGGTCACGAGCTCGACCCCGGCGACGAGCTGGAACTCAACCACGACCTCGAGCCAGACGACCTCGAACCCAGTGGCCGCCATACCGTCGAGCTGACCACGCCCACCGGCCACCGGTATCGATCCACCGCCCCACCCGTCATCCCCGGTCACCCCAGGGCTCGCCTCCACTACGCCAGCCCCGAAACCAGCCCGCTCGAGACCTACCTCGAACGACTCCTCGCCGCCGCCTGACCCTGCCGCATGGACGGTCGAGAGGCCCAGGATTAGACGCCGGAACCGCGTGACAGGTGGTCAGTCACGACGTTCTCCGTCCCATCGCCCGCCCACTGGGTGTGGAACGTGCCGTCGCGGTCAACCCGCTCGTAGGTGTGCGCACCGAAGTTGTCGCGCAGCCCTTGGACCAGCGCCGCAGGCAGCCGTTCGGCTCGAACGGTGTCGTAGTGCGCTAGCGCCGACGAGAACCCGGGCACCGGTACACCAGCCATGACAGCGGCCGCGATGGTGCGTCGCCACCCGTCCTGTCGCTGCCCAAGACCGGACGCGATGCTCGGGGCAACCAACAGTGTCGAAAGGTGTTGCGTTGCATACTCGTCGGCGATCTGGGCGAGCAGCCCGGCGCGGATGATGCACCCGCCGCGCCAGATCCGGGCGACGGTCGCGACGTCGACGTCCCAGTCGTACTCGGCGCTCGCGGCCTTGATCTGCTGCAGCCCTTGGGCGTAGCCGACCACCCGGGAGCACCACAGCGCCGCCCGGACGTCGTCCACGAGCTCCGACCCTCGCGGCACACTGCGCGTCGGCCCGGTCAGCGCCTCGCGCGCGGCGGCGCGAACCTCGGTGTCCCCGGACGTCGAACGTGCGAACACGGCTGCGGCGATCGTCGACACCGTCACTCCGAGCTCCAACGCGATCTGTACGGTCCAGCGTCCGGTGCCTTTCTGCTCCGCCTCGTCCCGGATCAGCTCGACCAGCGGCCGTCTCGTCTCCGCGTCGGTGTGGCCGAGGACCTGGGCGGTGATCTCGACGAGGAACGACTCGAGGTCGCCCTCGTTCCAGTCGCGGAAGACGTCGGCGCACTCACCGGCCGTCAGCCCCGCCGCTGAGAGCAGGTCGTAGGCCTCGGAGATGAACTGCATGTCGGCGTACTCGATGCCGTTGTGGACCATCTTGACAAAGTGACCGGCGCCGTCCGGGCCCAGCCAGGCACAGCACGGGTCACCGTCGACGCGGGCGGCGATGGACTCCAGGATCGGTCCGAGTGTCGCGTACGCCTCGCGCGAACCGCCCGGCATGATCGACGGCCCTTCGAGCGCGCCGACCTCGCCCCCGGAGATGCCGGTGCCCACGAAGTGCAGGCCCTGCTCACGCAGCGCTGCCTCGCGTCGGCGGGTGTCCGCGAAGTGCGCGTTGCCGCCGTCCATGACGATGTCGCCGTCCTCGAGGAGTGGTACGAGGTCGTCGAGCACCGCGTCGGTGCCCGGGCCGGCCTTGACCATGACGATGATCCGACGCGGCTTCTGCAGCGATGCGACGAAGTCCTCCAGCGACTCTGACGGCACGAACGTCCCCTCGTCGCTGAACTCGTCGACGAGAGCGGTCGTCTTGCTGGTAGTCCGGTTGTGCACCGCGACGACGTGTCCGCGCCGCGCCAGGTTCCGCGCCAGGTTGCGGCCCATCACGGCGAGCCCGGTCACCCCGATGTGGGCGGTGGGGTCAGCGCTCACAGGACGACCTCTGGACGACGACCACGGAACCGGCTGACCCAGAAGACCAGCAACCCGAAGAGGACGAAGACGACGGTGATGGCGACGACATAAAACCCCACTGGGCCGTAGCCCGTCTTCGGGTCGAGGAAGGGATAGGGGACCCAACCGTCGGTGGCGCCTCGGATCAGCACGACCACCAGCCAGACGACGGGGTAGACCAGGACGACCCAGAGGCGGGAGTACGGCAGTCGCACGCGGTCGCGGAACAGGATCCAGTCGAGCAGGCCATAGATCGGGGTGACGATGTGCAGGGCCGCGTTGGCCCACGCGACCGGCACGCCCCCGGCCGCTCCGAGGGGCGCGAGCAAGGTGGCATACACGAGACCGACAATGACGATGTATGTGGTGGCTGCGGCCCGCAGCAAGGTGTTCGTCTCCGGGGAGAGCCGGCCCGCCAGCAGGACCGAGAGCAGGTACGCCGCCGCTAGGACCAGGTTGGACTGGATCGTGAAATAGCCCAACAGGTTGAAGGGGTTCACGGTGACCCGCGACGCCGCCTCCGCCCAGGTGGCGGCGACCGCGGCCACGATCAGGACCGCGACCGCCACGCGCAAGACCCTCGCCACCGTGGTGGTCATCTACACACTCTCCTCCGCAGCAGGACCCACCCGGCTGACCTGGCTCTCGCACACGGCCGGGACCGGACTCATGCTAGGTCCAGCCGCGACCGAGACGGGTCAACGTGGGCTCACCGGACCCTCCGCCGACGCCTAAGCATGGCTCGTTCGAACCATCTTCGGTCAAGAGCGGGTCAGGAGTCCGGCTCAACCCTCCCCATCAGCCGCGGGTGTTCCTACTCTGGGAGACATGCATCGCGATGACGCCGATCTCACGGACGAGGCGCTGCGTGACGAGATCGAGCTCGTCGCGTCGCTCGTCGTGGCGGCGTCCGGCTGTCCCGGGCGGATGCAACGGGAGGAGCTCGACTCCATCCTCGGTGTCCCCCAGGTGTCCCTCCTCTCGAAGGAGCAGGTCACCACGGCCTGACCGTTGAGAATCGGCGGCGGCGTGGGCCCAGATCGAGCGGCAGCAGCACCGGCACGCCACGCCACGCCTCTCACGCTCGTCACGACGGCGCCTGCGTCTCCGACCATGCCGCAACCGGGTTCGACGATGACCCGCGACCGATCGGTGGACAAGGCGCCCGGGAGCCGGGCTGATACGTGTGTTGGCGCGGCCTAACCGGGGGTGGAGGGGGCGATCCAAGCGACTTTTGTTACCAGTTCGTGATCTTCGCTGGACAGGTGAACGAATAGCGCCCGTGACGTGCAGAAAAACAGGCTTGTCATTACCTATATCGCACGGTTGTAATTCATGGATCGGCCCTATTTCCAATGGGATTGAAGTGAGCGGTGTTCCCTGTGTGACGAATGAGTCCTAGTGTCTGGCAAGCCCTGTTAGTCCGGCTTGCCACCTTCGTCCACCACCGATGTCAAGGCGACACGCCGTCCCCCGAGAGGACAACCGTGCCCGAGCACTCCCGCCTGCGACGTGCCCCACGTCGTTCTGCGCGTCGCACGGTGACCGCCCTCTCGGGCGCAGCGCTTCTCGCGACGCTTGCGTTCCCCCTCGGGACGGCGCACGCGGACCCCCAGCCCAACCCGGTCTACCCATCGGCCGACCAGGTCGCCGGTGCCAAGGCTGCGGCCGTGTCGGCTGCCGGGTCGGTCGCCGACCTCGACGCCCGCCTGTCCTCCTCGCGCGACACGGTGGCGCGTCTGCAGCAGGCGGCCGGGGACGCCGGCGAGGCGGCCAACGGCGCGCAGCTCGCCCTCGACGACGCCACGAAGGCGAGCGCCGACGCTCAGACGAAGGCCGACAGTTCACAGGCCGCCTCGGACACGGCGACTCTGGCTTTGTCCCGGTATGCGGCGGAGGTCTACCAGAGCGGCGGTGACACGAGCCAGCTGGACGTCTTCTTCGGCGGCGGGGGCCCGCAGGCGGTTCTGGATAGGGCCGCCGGGGTCGATGCCGTTGGGGGTGAGCAGGCCCGGATGGTGTCCGAGGCCGAGTCGGCCAAGCTGCTCGCACAGAACCTACGTCAGCAGTCGGCAGAGGCGGAGGCTCGCCGGGCCGCGGCGGCAACGGCCGCCAAGGCAGCCATGGAGAAGGCCGAGCAGGCCGCCCAGGTGGCCGAGACCCAGACCGCCCAGCTCGAGGCGCAGCAACAGCAGGTGACGGTCCAGCTGGCGACCATGCAGAACACTTCGGTGCAGCTGGAGCAGCAGCGTCAGGCCGGTCTCGCCGCCGAGGAGGAGCGCCGCCGCGAGGAGGCGAACCGGCTGGCCGCCGAGGCCGCTGCCCAGGCGGCCGCACAGAAGGCTGCCGTCGAGGCGGCCGCCCGTGCTGCAGCCGCCGCACTCGCCGAGCAGGCCGCCCGCACCGCGCGCGAGCAGGCGGTCGCCGCCGTCAGAGCGGCGGCCGCGCAGCAGGCCGCTAACGACGCGGCCGCGCAGCAGGCCGCCGCGGACGCGGCCGTGCAGCAGGCCGCCGCGAGGGCGGCCGTGCAGCAGGCCGCCGACGCAGCCACCAAGGCCGCGCAGACGAAGGCCAGTACCCCACCGCCGGCGTACCGGCCTCCGACGTCGACCGTGAGGCCCCCGGTGGTGACCAACCCTCCGCCTCCGGTCGCCGGTGGAGTGGCCGCGGTCATTGCCTTCGCCAGAGCCCAGCTCGGCGAGCCCTACGTCTGGGGAGGAGCCGGCCCCAACGTCTGGGACTGCTCGGGTCTGACGATGATGGCCTGGAAGCAGGCCGGAGTGAACCTGTCGCACTACACGGGTGCGCAGTGGGCCGAGACCCACCGTGTCGCCATTGCCGACCTGCAGCCCGGAGACCTGGTGTTCTACGGAACCTCAGGGGCGAACAGCCACCACGTCGGGCTCTACATCGGCGGCGGCATGATGATCCACGCGCCGAACCCGAGCACCGTCGTCAAAATCGCGTCGATCTACTCGATGTCCGACCTCGTGCCCTACGGCGGCCGTCCCTGACATAGCAACTCCTAGGGCCTCGACGTCGAGCAGCGGCTGCCGCTGCTGTCCACCTATCTGGGCCACTTCGCGCCGAGCTCCACCTACTGGTATCTGTCGGCGGTTCCCGAGCTGCTCGCGCTCATCGCGGACCGGGTCGACGCGATTCCGGAGGATCAATCATGAGCACCCTCGCACGATCAACGGTGTAACTGGTGTTCATGGTTAGAGGCCTCTCGGCAGATGGCAGGCGGGCGGACCGATCCCCAATCGTGGCTTCGACCGGGCGGTCTGCGGAGGTGCGGGCCAGTTCTCAACGAGCGACGCCAGGCCAAATTGACCAAGACATCCGCGGAGGATTTTCTACTGGTGGGGGTTGAGGTGGACGGAGAAGGCGCCGAAGACGTCGGGGGCTTCGGTCCAGAACATGTGGGCACTGTCGGTTTGGGCTGACACTTGGCCGCGGGCTTGGCGGGTTGAGGAGCCGGTGACGGTGAATACCAGGGCGCCGGAGTCGCCGGCCCGGACCGCGTACCCACTGGATGCGTACCCCTCGACTCCGCGGACGCTGTACACGGCGCCGTTGTCCCAGCTTTCGTTGTAGGTGATGTCTTGGTTGATGACTTTGATGCCACAAGGCACGCCATGTCCGGTGTAGTAGGAGCGGGCGCCGTCCTGGCAGACCAAGTCACCGTTATAGGAGTAGGCGTAGGAGTTGACTCGATACCACCTGCCGGTCGGCTGGTCGGCTTCGTCGGAGTTGGAGCCAGCGCCGCCGGAGCGGCCGGTGTACACAAGTGCGGCGTCCCAGTGGGTGTTCACGGAGACGACCCGTCCGATGTAGTGGCCGTAGTTGTAGCCGAAGTTTCCGGTAGCGTCGCCTTCGCCGTAAACGTTGCTGCCATTGGGGAAGCAGTGCGCGGCGACGGTGATGTAGTCGGAGCCAGCGGAGTTCTCGGCGGCGAGACCGGTCGTGCATTGGTCGCGGTAGCCCGAGCGCACGCCCGTCCCCAGCGCCACGTCGCCACCGATGAAGGGAACAGTGTCGTTCCATCGCCACTGGGTCGGTGTGATCGGCGACCCGGCCGCGATGGTCAGGTCCACGTCGCCGCCGAGGGCGGTCTGCGCTGCCGCGCGCCACGCCTGCGCGTCGGCCGTTGTCGCAGAGGGCGTGTTGCCGCCATCAGCTCGTGGGTCGCTGGACACAACCTGGACACCGGAACCGTCCGGGGCGGCTGCGGCGCTGATGATCGAGTAGCCGGACTCCAGCGACTTCGATCCCATGATCCGAGCGATGGTGGCGTCCACATGCTGTTTAGTGAACTTCGCCTTGACCACCCTGACCACGCCGGTGTCGATGGAGGGGTTGGCCGCTTTGGCGGCAGCCACTAGGTGGACTCCGCGGGGCAGTGAGGTGACGTAAAGCGTCACCGTGTTGGTGTCGCTGTTGAGGGCCAGGTTGGCGTAAGTATCGGCGAAGGCGGTCCGGCCCTGGTCGCCGAGAGCGTCCGCGACGGCCCGTAACGGCTCCAGCTGAAGCTGTTGCGCGGCCGCGGTGCCATCCGTGGGTGTCGGGCCCTGGCCGTCTTTGGCGGACGCCGGTTGAGCAAGCAGGACGGCAGCCGCCAGCGTGCAGAAGACGGTTGTCGCCGTGCGTGCCCGGGTGATCTTCATTTTCGGCTCCCAAATCCGGTCAAACCGCGTCCAAACGACGTCCTTGCATCCACAGTAGGACCGTTTCCGCCGATGACCTGGGCATCACCCGAGCATCTACTGGGGGTTTACTGACAGCCGCTGTGCGCCGGGACGCGGTCTCAACGTGCCTTCTGAGCAGCCGATGGCCGGGCAACACGACGACTGGATCGAGGGCCGACGCTACCTCGGTCTCGATGTCCTAGCCGGCTCCCGCGTCGCCCGAGGTCGCACTGCCGCCGGGCCGGTCCCGCCTGCAGGGCACCGTCTACGAAGCACCGAATGCGAAACCCGATACCTCGCCGAGCAATGGTGCCCGGACTGCGCGCGGCCCTGCCGGCGGATAGGACCAGGCGGAACCTGTCCCAGCTGCGAGACGCAGTTGCGGAAGATGACAGGGGTCGGGATTGTGGCACCCTCTAGGTCGAGGGGTCCATCAATCCAGGCGCCGCGCACAGTGAGCCCGCGCGCGTCGAGGCCAATGGAGCGGACTAGGACAGCGGTCCGAATGGCGGTTGCAGGGATGACCGTCTTTGGCCCCCAGGGACCCTGTGCATAAGCCTCGCGAGGTGGTGGGTGCCGTTGAGGTCGAGCGGGTCCCGGCCGTCCTGTCTCGTCATGGCTTCGGTGAGTCGCGAAACCCAGGCATCGTGTTGTGTCGTCACCACGACGCCGATCGTGTCAGGATCGCCCCGGCTGTTGCGGCCCTTTCGTGTTCGCCAAGGGGATCCGAACTGGGTTGGGTCTACCGGGTTGGCCGCACGGCCCGGGTGCTGTGCCGGTGGAAGACCTGGTCCGCGGTCAGGTCATGGGCTCGAAGCGGAGCGCCGACGTCCTCGGCTCGCCTCAGTGCCTCGCCGTCCCCGCCCAGCGCCGAGCCCCACCGCAGCGGCGACACCTATCCCGGTTCAGCGGGTCGAGCTGGACGCCGCAGTGAGACGTTCTGACTGTCGCGGAGAACCTGGGCTGGCGTACGCACGAGCTCGTCGTGCTGCCGTTGGGGCAGACCGCCGCGGCCGGTCAGCGGGTGCCCGGCGCGGATGGGAAGGTCGACGAGTCGGGGAGTCTGGGTGAGGCGTCCGCCTCCTGCGCCGGGGGTCGGGCACGGGAATCGACTCGGCTGCGGTCGGCTGGGTGACGGTTGTGACCTGGTTGAGGCCAA
>NZ_JBDTKA010000012.1:0-15770 GCF_039935575.1 Lapillicoccus sp. | reverse complement strand
TCGAGGCCTCGTGCACGGTTCAGGGTACGGGCTGGGTGGGCTTGGGGTGTTGGTGCTCGCCGATACGCTGACCGGCGATGAGCGACAGCGGCCCCGACCTGCCTGACCTGCCTGACCTGTTTCATGGCGGCGGCACAGGGGACGCGTCCACCCCACCGCTGGCGGTCCGGATGCGGCCCAGGTCACTCGACGAGGTGCGCGGGCAACGGGACGTCCTGCGACCCGGCAGCCCGTTGCGTCGCCTCGTCGAAGGGTCCGGCGGTCCGGCCGGCCCCTTGTCGGCGATCATCTGGGGTCCGCCCGGCACCGGCAAGACCACACTCGCTCACCTGGTGGCCAGCGCGGCCGACCGCCGGTTCGTGGAGCTGTCAGCCGTCACGGCCGGCGTCAAGGACGTCCGCGCCGTGCTGGACGCCGCCCGACGGGACCGCGATCTCTACGACCGCCAGACGGTGCTGTTCCTCGACGAGATCCACCGGTTCACCAAGGCGCAGCAGGACTCGTTGCTCCCGGCCGTCGAGAACCGGCTGGTCGTGCTGGTGGCCGCGACGACAGAGAACCCGTCGTTCAGCATCATCGCGCCGCTGCTCTCGCGCTCGGTCCTGGTCACCCTCACTCCACTGGACGACGACGACATCGGGGCCGTCGTGGACGCGGCGCTGGACGACGAACGCGGGCTCGCGGGCGCGTTCTCGCTCGAGGCTTCTGCGCGCGCGCACCTGGTGCGAATCGCGGGGGGTGACGCCCGGCGGGCCCTGACCGCGCTCGAGGCTGCGGCCGGTGTCGCGGTCGATGCCCAGCCGCTCACCGCCCGGGACGGCGGTTTCGGCGGTGAGTCAGGCATACCGGTCGGCATCACCCTGGAGCAGACCGAACAGGCCGTGGCCCAGGCCGCGGTCCGCTACGACCGGGCGGGGGACCAGCACTACGACGTGGCCAGCGCGCTGATCAAGTCGATGCGCGGCAGCGACGTCGACGCGGCCCTGCACTACCTGGCCCGGATGCTGGAGGCGGGAGAAGACCCGCGGTTCATCGCGCGGCGCATCGTCATCGCCGCCAGCGAAGACGTCGGGATGGCCGACCCGACCGCCCTCCAGACAGCGGTGGCGGCGATGCACGCCGTGTCCCAGATCGGGATGCCCGAGGCGCGGATCATCCTCGCCCAGGCTGTCGTCCACAACGCGGTAGCGCCCAAGTCCAACGCGTCCTACCTGGCGATCGGCGCCGCCATCGCCGACGTGCGGGCGGGGAAGGGCGGACCGGTCCCACCGCACCTGCGCGGCAGCGGATATGCCGGAGCGGCCCGGCTCGGTCACGGGGACGGGTATGCCTACGCGCACGACGCGCCGGACGGCGTAGCCGCCCAGCAGTACCTCCCCGACGACCTCGACGGCACGACCGACTACTACCAGCCGACCGGACGGGGCTTCGAGGAGCGCGTGCTGTCCCGGGTGGCCTGGCTCCGGGAGCGGCTCGCCGACCGGACGTAGGCCACCCGGCCTTCTCGCCCGCTCGGCGCTATCAGGGGTGAGTAGTCACGAGCAGGTGTAGGTGACGCCGCCGTCCCTGTGCACGCCGGGACCCAGCTCGTTGCACTTGGTCATCAACGTGTTGAAGGCCACCACGCCCACGATGATCGCGATCACCAGCACCACGGTGCCAAGGGCGCCGACAACGATGCCGATCACAGCGGGAACGTTGCTGAGGCCAGCACCCTTGGACTTTCGCCACGCGATGATGCTGACGATCATGCCGATGAGAGCGGTGAAGAAGGAGAGTATGAGACCGACGATCCCCAGCGTCTTGCCCGGGTCCTCGGCCACGGGGGCTTGCTGGCCCATCGGGGCGGCGGTCCCCCAAGGGGGAGGCTGGCCCCCGGTAGTCGCCGGTGGCTCCTGGTCGGGAGTCTTCTCGTAGCCGCTCATCGATACCCCAGGTGTTGTCGAGAAAGGTGCTCGCATCTTCGCATGTCCCATGTCGCACGTCGCACGTCGCGCATACCTCGGTCGCACCGCGCCTCTCGTTCGTGTTCATCGCCCACAACCTCGGCGTGATCCGGCACTTCCGCGACACCATCGCGGTCATGTATCTCGGCAGGATCGTCGGATCCGGCTGCCGGGCGACCCCCCGAGCCCGATCGACCCGCCGAGCGGCTGCCGGTTCTAGATACGGTGCTGGAAGGCCCAGAACATCGGTTGACCGCCGACGTCCCGGCCTGACCAGGCATACCGTGCTGCTCGGCTAAGGTTTCGGGCGACCCGCACCTGGTACGACCCTGCCTGAGAATCGAGCACGCCCGATGGAAACCGCCGAGATCGCACGCCGCTGGCTGGCCTTCTTCGAGAGCAAGGGTCACGCGCTCGTCCCGAGCGCCCCGCTGCCGTTCGAGGACCCGAACCTGCTGTTCGTCGTCGCGGGCATGGTTCCCTTCGTGCCGTACTTCAGTGGCGCCCAGACCCCGCCGTGGCCGCGGGCGGCTTCGGTGCAGAAGTGCGTGCGGACAGCGGACCTCGAGGAGGTGGGCAAGACCAGCCGGCACCTGACGTTCTTCCAGATGAACGGCAACTTCTCGTTCGGCGACTACTTCAAGGCCGAGGCGATCGGGTATGCCTGGGAGCTGCTCACCGGGTCGCAGGAGGACGGCCGTTACGGCCTGGACAAGGACAGGCTCTGGGCCACGGTCTACGAGGACGACGACGAGGCCGAGTCCCTCTGGCGCGAGCTGACCGACATCCCGGCCGAGCGGATCATCCGGCGGGGACGGCTGGACAACTACTGGCACATGGGAATTCCCGGCCCGGGGGGTCCCTGCTCGGAGATCTTCTACGATCGCGGGCCGGACTACGGACCCGAGGGTGGCCCGGCGGTCGACGAGGACCGGTTCATGGAGATCTGGAACCTCGTCTTCACCGAGTTCGAGCTCGGCGCGGTCCGCAGCAAGGCGGACTTCGACATTGTCGGGTCCCTGCCGCACAAGAACGTCGACACCGGCCTCGGCCTGGAGCGGCTGGCCAGCGTCATGCAGGGGGTCGACAACCTCTACGAGATCGACCAGGTCTTCCCGGTGCTCGTCACGGCCGCGGAGATGACGGGCACAACCTATGGGGCGGTGCCGAGCCACGTCGCGGCCGAGAGCAGCCCCGACGACGTGCGCCTGCGCGTCGTCGCCGACCACGTCCGCAGCGGCCTGATGCTGATCGGCGACGGAGTCACCCCCGGCAACGAAGGGCGCGGCTATGTCCTGCGCCGGTTGCTACGCCGGGCCGTGCGCTCGATGCGGCTGCTCGGGTTCGACGAGCCGGCCCTGCCGCATCTGCTGCCGGTCAGCATGGAGCGGATGAGCGCGACCTACCCCGAGCTGCGCTCGGACTTCGACCGGATCAGCCAGGTCGCGTACGCGGAGGAGGCGGCCTTCCGGCGCACGCTCGTGTCCGGCACGACGTTGCTCGACACGGCGGTCGCCCGGGTCAAGGAGTCTTCGGCCGGGCCGGACGGCCCGAAGGAGCTGACCGGTGAGCAGGCGTTCGCCCTCCACGACACCTACGGCTTCCCGATCGACCTGACCCTCGAGATGGCGTCCGAGCAGGGCGTGGCTGTGGACGAGGCGGGGTTCCGCCGGCTCATGGGTGAGCAGCGTGACCGAGCACGCGCCGACGCCAGGAGCAAGAAGAGCGGGCCCGCCCAGGCCGACGTGTGGCGCGGGTTCCGCGACATGGGGGAGACCGAGTTCCGGGCCTACGTCGAGCTCGCCAGCGAGGCCACCGTGCTGGGGCTGGTGGCCGACGGCGAGCTGGTCCAGGAGCTCGAACCGGGCCAGCGCGGGCAGGTGGTCCTGGACCGGACCCCGTTCTACGCCGAGTCGGGCGGCCAGATCGCCGACGAGGGACGCATCGAGATCGGCGAAGGACACCTGAGCGTCGTCGACGTCCAGCGGCCGGTCAAGGGCCTGGTCGCCCACACGGTCGAGGTACTGCGCGGTGGCGTACGGGTCGGTGACTCCGTGCTGGCCCAGGTGGACCCCGAGTGGCGCCGCTCCGCCTGCCAGGCGCACTCCGGAACCCATGTGGTGCACGCCGCGCTGCGCCAGGTGCTCGGCCCGACCGCGCTGCAGAGCGGGTCCTACAACAAGCCGGGTTACCTCCGTCTGGACTTCGCCTGGGGTCAGGCGCTGTCGCCCGAGACCCGCAGCGAGATCGAGGAGGTCGCCAACCTCGCGCTGCGCTCCGACCTGCCGGTGTCGGCAACCGTGATGTCCCTTCCGCGGGCCAAGGAGCTGGGGGCGCTGGCGCTCTTCGGGGAGAACTACGGCCAGGATGTGCGCGTCGTCGAGATCGGTGGTCCCTGGTCCCGCGAGCTCTGTGGAGGGACGCATGTGCAGCACTCCTCGCAGATCGGCGCCGTCACGGTCACCGGGGAGTCCTCGGTCGGCTCGGGTGTCCGCCGGATCGAGGCTTTCGTCGGGATCGAGGCGATGCGTCACCTCGCCACCGAACGAGCGCTCGTGGCCGAGCTGAGCACGCTGCTCAGCGCCCAGCCCACCGAGCTGCGCGCCCGGGTCGAGGCCACCCTGGCCCGGTTGAAGAGTGCCGAACGCGAGCTGGCCGCGGCCCGTCAGGAGAAGGCCCTCGCGGCTGCGGCGGGTCTGGTCGACTCGGCACGCGATATCGGTGGCGTCACCCTGGTCACGCACGACGCCGGTGACCTCGCTCCGGACGACCTCCGTTCGCTCGTCCTCGACGTCCGCGGACGGATGGGGTTCGATCGGGCCACCGTTGTGGCGATGGCCGCAGCCACCAACGGTCGCCCGGTCATCATCGTGGCGACCAGCCCCCCGGCCCGGGACGCGGGAGTCAAGGCAGGGGTATTGGTGCGAAAGGCAGCCCAGATCCTCGGCGGCGGGGGCGGCGGCAAGGACGACCTCGCCCAGGGTGGCGGCACGGACTCGACGCAGGTGGGTGCGGCCCTCGGCTCGGTCGAGGACGCGCTGCGCTCCCGCGCTTCCTGACGGTGCCGCACGAGTCGGGGTCCGGCGTTCGCCGGTCTGCGTGTGGTTCGCTGGCTCACGTGAGGACCGGTGTGCGGATCGGTGTCGACGTGGGAAGCGTGCGCGTCGGGCTAGCCGCAAGTGACCCTTCTGGCCTGCTCGCGTCACCGGTCGCGACCCTGCCTCGCGACTCGGGCGAGACCCGCGCCGACGTGGCCCGGATCGCCGGCACCGCCCGGGACCTGGGTGCGGTCGAGATCGTCGTGGGTCTGCCCCGACTGCTGTCCGGGGCGGAGGGAGAGGCGGCCCGGTTGGCACGGGCGTACGCCCTCGAGCTGTCCCTGGCCGTGTCCCCCACTCCGGTGCGTCTGGTCGACGAGCGCTTGACCACGGTCGAGTCGCACCGCAGACTACGCGAGAGCGGTGTGGCAGGCCGTTCGCAGCGCGGCGTCGTCGACCAGACGGCCGCGGTGCTCATCCTGCAGTCCGCACTCGACGCCGAGCGGGCTTCGGGGCGGGCGCCGGGCACCCCGGTCGCCCCCCAGCGACGCCGTCCCCGAACGAAGGACCGAGGATGACCGACCGCGGCGAGCGTCCGCACCGACCCGTCGGAGGCGTCGACGACCCCGTCTTTTCCCCGGACGCCGACTCCGATGGGCACGACGGCTACCACCCTGAGCACGACGGCCACGATGGTCAGGCCGACTGGGACGAGGCCTGGGACGAACCCGAGTATGCCGACGAGCACCTCGCCCAGGACACCGGCCCACGGCGCGGTGACCGCCACACGGCCCGCACAGCGCGCCGGGCTGGCCCGGCTCGCGTCGCCCGGCGACTCCTGGTCTTCGTCGTTGCGATCGGACTGGTCGCGGCCGCTGCCTTCGCTGCGGTGTCTGTCCTGCGTCCGATGATCTCCGGTCTCGGTGGTGGGCAGAGCGACTACCCCGGTCCGGGCACCGGCGCCGTCACGGTAGTCGTCAGCCCGGGCGACACGGGCCGCAACATCGGGCAGACGCTGGCCGACGCCGGTGTCGTCCTGACCGCGAAGGCCTTCTCCGACGCGGCGCAGGACAACCCTGCCTCCAGCGGCATCCAGCCCGGCACCTACATCCTGAAGAAGGAGATGAAGGCGGCCGACGCCGTCACCTTCCTCGCCAACCCCGCGAACCGCTCGGTCAAGAACGTGACGATCCGCGAGGGCCTCTGGAAGTCCGAGACGCTCGCCGCGTTGGCGAAGGCCAGCGGTAAGCCGGTCTCGGACTACGAGGCCGCAGCCAAGGACGCCGCTGCGCTCGGGCTGCCGGCGGGCGCGAACGGCAACATCGAGGGCTACCTCTTCCCGGCGACCTACGAGTTCGCGCCTGCCTCGACGCCGGCGGAGCAGCTGAAGACGATGGTGCAGAAGGCCGTCTCGACGCTGACGAGCCTGGGCGTCGCCCCGGAGAACATGCAGAAGGCGGTCGTCACGGCCAGCATCCTCGAGGCCGAGGGCAGCACCACCGAGGATCGCCAGAAGATCGCCCGGGTCCTGCTCAACCGGATCAACCAGGGCATGAACCTCCAGCTCGACTCGACGGTCAGCTACGGCGTGCAGAAGCGCTCGATCACGACCACCGACGTGGCGCGGGCGGACAAGAACCCCGACAACACCTACCTCAACGCCGGCCTGCCCGCCGGGCCGATCGGCAACCCCGGTGAGTCGGCGATCCAGGCGGCCCTCACCCCCGCCGACGGCCCGTGGCTGTTCTTCGTCGCGGTCAACCCGTCCACCGGCGAGACGAAGTTCTCGGTGACGGCGGCGGAGCACGACCAGAACGTCAAGGAGTTCCAGGCGTGGTGCTCGGCGAACCCGGGCAAGTGCTGAGTCAGTCGAGGACGCCGGGCTGCGACAGGACGGCGCACCACCTCGGCTCGTGGTGACCCATCGCGCCGCCGTGCTCGGCTCCCCGATCGGGCACTCGTTGTCTCCGGTGCTGCACACCGCGGCCTATCGGGCACTGGGCCTGGACGACTGGGAGTACACCGCGGTGGAGGTGGCTGCCGGCGGGCTGGGCGACCACGTGGCTCGTCTCGACCCGTCCTGGCGCGGACTGTCGCTCACCATGCCGCTCAAGGAGATCGCGTTCGACATCGTCGCAGACGTCTCCGCGGTGGCCCGCAGCTCCGGTGTCATCAACACCCTGCTGCGACGCGGTGACGAGTGGGTGGGCGACAACACGGACGTGGCCGGCATGGTGCGTTCGCTGCGCGACGCGACGAGCGCCTTGGCGGGCCTCGGCCGGTTCGATGCGGTGGTCATCGTCGGCTCCGGAGCGACGGCCCGTTCGGCCGTATGCGCCGTCGCCGAGGTGGGCGCTCGGCACGTCGACTTCATGGTGCGGGGCGAGCCGCGCGTCCGGACCCTCCAGCAGGCGCAGCAGTCCGGGATGAGCGTGGGGCGGCTCGGTTTGGGCGCCTGGCCGGAGCACGTCGACCTCGTGGTGAGCACCGTGCCCGGGGTCGCCTGGGTCGACGTCGCGTCGACGCTGCCGCACGGGGACGGCGTCGTGCTCGACGTCGTCTACGCCGACGGCGCCAGCCTGCTCGCGTCGGCGGCGCGGGAGCGCGGGTATGCGGTCGTGCCAGGCACCGACATGCTGCTGCACCAGGCGGTGGAGCAGGTGCGGCTGATGACCGGTCGGACCCCACCGATCGAGGCGATGCGGACGGCCCTGACCGACGCCCTCGCCCTGCGGCACCCGTGACGTCCTGGGCGGCGGCAGAACCGGCCTCCTGGTGGGTGTGCGCCGCCGTGGTGCTGGTCGCCGTGGTCCTCGGGCACCGTCTCGGCCGGGCACTCGCCACGGGCGGGTACCGCCTGGGCGACGAGGAGCACCGGAGACGTCCGGCGCCTGCCTGGCTGGTCGCCGTCGCTCTGCCGGTGCTCTGGGGTGTTCTTGCGGTGCGCCTCGGAGCGGCGTCCCGTGGGGCGCTGTTGCCGGCATACCTGTTGCTCGCGTGGGTCGGCCTGGCGCTCGCCTGGGTGGATGCCGACGTCCACCGCCTCCCCGAGGGGCTCTCGCTGCCCGCGGTGCCTGGCGTCGCGGCCCTGTTGACGGTGGCAACCGTGACGACGGGCGACTGGGGTGCGTTGCTGCGGGCGGCTGTATGCGGAGTGGCGGGGTGGCTGGTGTACCTGGCGCTGGCCCTGGCCGTCCCTGGTGGCCTCGGCCTGGGCGACGCCACCGTCGGGGGGCTGGTGGCGCTCGCGCTCGGCTACCTCGGGTGGGGTGTGCCGATGCTCGGGTTCCTGCTCGCCTATCTGCTGGCTGGGCTCGTGGTGCTCGTCGGTCTGACATTCCGCCGACTGCACCTGAAGAGTGCGATTGCGTTCGGTCCGTTCATCCTGCTCGGCGGGTTGCTCGCCCCCCTGCTCCACGTCCAGCTGTAACCGTCTCCGCCTGCAGCTCCCCGTCACCGGTCCATCCAGCCCGGTCCATCCAGCCCGGTCCATCGAGCCCGGTCCATCCAGGCCCGGGCGGCTCGCCGATGCGGTGGTGACCGCATGGCAGGATCGGCCCCATGCTCCGTTGGTTGACCGCTGGTGAGTCCCACGGGCCGGCGTTGGTCGGGGTGCTTGAGGGGATGCCCGCCGGCGTCGGTGTGACCACCCGCGACGTGGCGCTCGCGCTCGCCCGACGGCGGCTGGGTTTCGGGCGCGGCGCACGGATGTCGTTCGAGCAGGACGAGGTCGAGTTCCTCGGCGGCCTGCGGCACGGGTCGACGCTCGGCTCCCCGATCGCGATCCGGATCGGGAACACCGAGTGGCCGAAGTGGCAGACGGTGATGAGTCCCGACCCCGTCGACGACGAGGCGCTGGCCGCGTCCGATGACGTCGGCGCCGAGAAGGAGCTCGCTCGCAACCGGCCGCTGACCCGGCCCCGCCCTGGCCACGCCGACCTGGTGGGAATGCAGAAGTACGGCTTCGTGGAGGCGCGTCCGGTGCTGGAACGCGCTTCGGCCCGGGAGACCGCTGCCCGGGTGGCGCTCGGCGCCGTCGCGTCGGCGTTTCTCGACCAGGCCTACGGGATCGAGCTGGTCTCTCACACCGTCGCGATCGGGACGGCCTCGGTGCCGCAGGACGCCGAGCTGCCGGGACCGGACGACGTAGACACCCTCGACGCCGACCCGGTGCGCTGCTTCGACCCCGCGGGGTCAGCGGCGATGATCGCCGAGGTCGAGGCCGCGAAGAAGGACGGTGACACCCTCGGCGGCGTCGTCGAGGTCCTCGCGTATGCCGTCCCCCCCGGACTGGGCTCGCACGTGCACTGGGACCGGCGGCTGGACGCCCAGCTCGCCGCGGCCCTGATGGGGATCCAGGCGATCAAAGGCGTCGAGGTGGGGGACGGGTTCACGACCGCCCGCCGGCGCGGTTCGCAGGCCCACGACGAGATGGAGCGTGACTCCTCCGGTGCGATCCGGCGTCGGACCGGGCGCGCCGGCGGGACCGAGGGTGGCATGTCCACCGGGGAGGTGCTGAGGGTGCGGGCGGCGATGAAGCCGATCTCCACCGTGCCACGGTCCCTCGACACCGTCGACGTGGCCAGCGACGACCCGGCCACGGCGATCCACCAACGGTCCGACGTGTGCGCCGTCCCCGCGGCTGGTGTCGTGGCCGAGGCCATGGTGGCTCTGGTCCTCGCGCAGGCATGCGTGGAGAAGTTCGGGGGCGACAGCGTCACCGAGACCCGCCGCAACCACGCGGCATACCTGGACTCGATCCCGCCTCGGCTGCGCACGTGGTGACGCGACCGACAGGCGCACCCGGGGGGGCTGCTCCGGCCGCGGTCGTCATCGGTCCCCCCGGAGCTGGCAAGACGGTCACCGGGAAGGCGCTCGAGGCGCTGCTGGGCACCGCGTTCCACGACACCGACGAGGCGATCGTGGCGGCCGGCGGCCGGAGCATCGCCGACATCTTCGTGGACGACGGGGAGGCCGCGTTCCGGGATCTCGAACGCGCCGAGGTGGCTCGCGCCCTGACGCAGGAGACCGGGGTCGTCGCGCTCGGCGGGGGCGCACCGATCGACGCGGCCACCCGCGTGTTGCTGGCCGGTCAAGTCGTCGTCTTCCTCGACGTGGGGATCGCCGACGCGTCGAAGCGGATCGGTTTCGACCAGTCTCGGCCGCTGCTGTCGATCAACCCGCGGGCGTCCTGGATCGCCATGATGAACGAACGACGGCCCGTCTACCTCGCGCTCGCCCGGCATCGGGTCGACACCGCTGGTCGGGCGCCGCAGGAGGTCGCCGAAGAGGTTGCGGCCCTGGTCCAAGGTGACGGCGTGACTGGGGCGACTCCGTGAGCGAGCTCGCCGTGATTGTCGTCGACACGGGGGACACCGGGGACGACGCGTACGCCGTGTCGATCGGTCACGGTCTGCTCGAGCGCGTCGACAACGCCCTGGGCGACGACGTGCGGCGGATTCTGCTCGTCCATTCCGACTCGATGGTGACGCAGGGCACGAAGCTGGAGAACACCCTGCGCTCCCACGGGCGTGAGATCCATCGGGTCGCCGTGCCGGACGGCGAGGACGCGAAACACATCCAGATCGCGGCAGGTCTGTGGGCCCTCCTCGGCAACGAGGGTTTTACGCGCACCGACGCCGTCATCGGGTTCGGCGGAGGAAGTGTCACCGACCTGGCGGGGTTCGTGGCGGCGACCTGGCTGCGCGGCGTGCAGGTCATCCAAGTGCCGACCACCCTGCTCGGTATGGTCGACGCCGCCGTCGGTGGCAAGACCGGCATCAACACGGCCGAGGGCAAGAACCTGGTCGGGGCGTTCCACGAACCGCTCGCCGTGGTCTGCGACCTCGACCTGTTGACGACGCTGCCCCCGCGTGACCTCGCCGCGGGTATGGCCGAGGTCGTGAAGTGCGGCTTCATCGCCGACCCCGCGATCCTCGAGCTGGTCGAACGCGACCCCGCTGCGACGCTGGTCGTCGACGGCCCGGTCCTGCGCGAGCTCGTCGAGCGTGCGGTGCAGGTCAAGGCGGACGTGGTCTCGCAGGACCTGAAGGATTCCTCGGTGCGCGAGATCCTCAACTACGGTCACACGTTCGGGCACGCGGTGGAGCAGGTCGAGGGATACCGGTGGCGACACGGCGACGCAGTCAGCGTCGGGATGACGTATGCCGCCGAGCTGGCTGCGCTGGCCGGCGTGCTGTCGCCCGACGTGGTTCTACGCCACCGGTCAGCGCTCACCTCTCTCGGACTGCCGACCCGCTATGGCGACGGCGGCGACGAGAGGTGGCCCGCGCTGCTTGCCGCGATGCGCCGGGACAAGAAGACGCGAGGTGACCGGCTGCGGTTTGTGGTACTCCGAGACGTGGCCCAGCCCGAGCGCCTGGAGGGTCCGAGTGAGGAGCTGCTGCACGAGGCGTACCGCGCCGTTGTCGGCTGAGGCGCATCGCGCTCACACGAGACGTCTCGTCGGGTACACCTCCGCGCTGACGATCGGCTGTGATTGGCTTCGGTGATGACCCTCAACGGCATCACCGTCGACCTCTCACCCTGGTCCGCCGCGACCGGCGGCTCGTCCGGGCTGACCGCATACACCGTCCGTCCGCCAGGCGACGAGAAGGTGCCCGGCGTCGTGATGCTCCACGAAGCCTTCGGCCTGGAAGACATCACCCGCCGGCAGGCCGACCTGCTGGCCGACATGGGGTACGCCGTCGTCGTGCCGGACCTGTTCGCCGAGGGCGGGGCGCGCAAGTGCCTCAAGGCGACCTTCACGGCCCTGAGCAGCGGTCAGGGGCGCGCGTTCCACGACATCGCGGCGTCGCGGCGGTGGATGCTGGACCGTGACGACGCCACCGGGGCGATCGGAGTCATCGGGTTCTGTATGGGTGGCAGTTTCGCGCTGATGTCCGCGGCACCGGAGCACGGGTTCAACGTCAGCGCCGTGAACTATGGCCAGCTGCCGTCGTCGCCAGACGTGCTGGCCGGAGCCTGCCCGATCGTAGCCAGCTACGGCGGTCGTGACGTGTCCCTCAAGGGCGCAGCGGCGAAGCTGGAGAAGCAGCTGACCCGGTTGGGAGTCGAGCACAGCATCAAGGAGTACCCCAAGGCGTCACACGCGTTCCTCAACGACGAGGACACCGGCCCGTGGTTCCTGCGGCCGATCCTCAAGGTCGTGGGCATGGGCCCCGAGCCGGAGTCGGCGGCCGACGCGTGGCAGCGGATCGAGGCGTTCTTCGGGGATCACCTGCGCCGGTAGACTCGTGGGCTGGTGCAGAGCCCCACGCCCACCGACGAAAGCGACCCTCTTCTCTCATGGCCACGACGAACGACCTCAAGAACGGCATGGTCCTCAACCTCGACAACCAGCTCTGGTCCGTCGTGGAGTTCCAGCACGTCAAGCCCGGCAAAGGCCCGGCGTTCGTGCGGACCAAGCTCAAGGCGGTGCTGTCCGGCAAGGTCGTCGACAAGACCTTCAACGCGGGCACCAGGGTCGAGACGGCCAACGTGGACAAGCGCACGATGCAGTACCTCTACAAGGACGGGTCGGACTTCGTCTTCATGGACGTCGACACCTATGACCAGCTCTACGTCGGTGACGCGGTCGTCGGGTCGTCGGCGGACTATCTGTTGGAGAACCAGAACGCCATCGTCGCCACCCACGACGGGGCGCCGCTCTACGTCGAGCTGCCCGCCTCGGTCGTCCTGGAGATCAGCTACACCGAGCCGGGCCTGCAGGGCGACCGCTCCACCGGCGGCACCAAGCCCGCGACGCTCGAGACCGGCGGCACCATCGCGGTCCCGCTGTTCCTCGAGACGGGCACCAAGGTCAAGGTCGACACCCGCGACGGGTCGTACCTCGGCCGCGTCAACGACTGACCCGGCTCGACGACCGACTCGTGGCTGCCCGCAGCAAGGCTCGCAAGCGCGCCCTGGACATTCTCTTCGAGGCCGACCAGCGCGGCGTCAACGCGTCGACCCTGCTCGCGGAGCGCCTCACCGCACCGGGTGACGGGCCGCCCCTGAACCCGTATGCCGCCGAGCTGGTCGAGGGGGTCGTGGCGCACTGGGGCGAGATCAACGAGCTGCTGACGACCTATTCCCACGGCTGGACGGTCGACCGGATGCCCGGTGTCGATCGCGCGATCCTGCGTCTCGGCGCCTGGGAGGTCGTCTGGAACGACGAAGTCCCCGACCCCGTGGCGATCTCGGAGGCGGTCGAGCTGGCGACAGCGCTGTCGACCCACGAGTCGCCGTCCTTCGTCAACGGGCTGCTCGCTCGGGTGGCGGAGGTCAAGCCCACCCTGGTCTGACGACCCCGCTCATAAGCGGCTGCGGCGCCTCGGTTCGCAGTGCCAACCTTGCTCAGCAGCAATCGAGTTGGGAGAGCTCCTCAACCACGCACGTGCCCGCTCAAGCGCCGGCACGAGAAGATCGCCACCGCGGGGCCGAGGATCGCGAGTACGACGGTCGCGACGCGGACGACCGCGGTGGACAGGCCCAGGCGCTGGCGACGCCCGAGCAGACGCCCGCGATGGCGCGCTGCGGTGACCGGGTCACCGGGCTTCGGGCCAGCCACGGGCTGTGGCGCAGCTTGGGAGCGCACTTGACTGGGGGAACCGGTCGAGGGCCGGAAGGGGTGTCGGTGTCGTGGTCATTGCAGCTCAGGGGTCGACGAGTTGTAGGTTCCCGGGGCGATCTGTCGGAGCGACAACTCCGTGACCTGCACGTTGTCGCGATCGTGTCGGGCGTCCGTTGTCATTAACTTGTCGAAAACTTCAGGTCCGACCTGACGGTCCAACGTCCCCACATGCCGATGTGCGGACGTTGTCCGACTGGCTACGTCGGCGCGGATGACTACTCAGTTAGCCAATCGTTCGACGATGGGTTGAGGTCATCGGTCGAGGAGGCGCGCAAAGCGACGTGGGCGACCAGCCACTCCTTGGTGCGCGGACTGCTTCGCGGAACATTCCGTGTAGGGGGCCGCGAGCGGGTCCCTTCACCGAACCGGGCTATGGCAACGTGCACACGCACCACCTGCTGACCCGCGTCTTTCTCGTGAGAGGGTCGGCTCCCCTTCGGCTATCGGGCTGCTGTGCCGCCGCGTGATTCGACTGGTCCCCGGCGCGGCGGCGTCCACCTCGGCGGCCGTCGAGTTAGGAACGGTTCGGCGGCGTGTTGGGCTGAATGCCGATGCGCTGTAGCCAGTCGAATGCGGTGGCGAGGGCGAGTGGCAGGTTGGCGATCTGGCAGTGGGAGTCGGCGCCCGTGTCGGGGTCGAAGGTGTGCAGTTCGGACTCGGGGTGGCGCAGCCGTACCGCGTTGACGACCTCGGTGGCTTGGCGCAGCCCTTCGGGGTCCTCACTGGACCCGACCAGTGCCAGCACCGGGCTGTCCAGCTCGCGCAGGTCGGTGCGCCCGAGGTCGGCGATCGTGGTCAGCGCGTTGGCGATGCCGCCGTGGCCGAACTGCCAATCGTACTTACGCAGCGCCCCGCGCATGACGGGGTTGCCGCGGGCCAGGCGCAGCGCCGTCCTGGCCAGTGCCGAGGACGGGTCGCGCCGAAGCAGCGCGGGCAGCGCTTGGGTGAAGAAGCGTTGCGCGTCGTGGACCGGGGTGGAAGCGATCCACGCGCGGACGCGGTCCTCGGTGGTGGCGATCGACACGAACTTCGTGACGAAGATCCCGCCGCCGCTCCATCCGCACAGCACCAAGTCCCCGGAGAAGCCGCGCCCGCTGACGGCGTCGAGGGTGGCGCGTAGCCCGTCGCGGGTGTGAGGCCCGAAGTGGAACCCCTGGTCCGGGGTCGATCCCTGACCTGGCAGGTCGACCATCAGGATCGGCCAGCCTTCGTCGTTGGCGTGCTTGCCACCGAAAAACCACAGATCCTCAACGTAGGTGTCACCGCCGCCCAGGACGACGAAGAGCACCTCGGCCGTCTCGACCCCTGTCGAGACGTAGGCGGGTAGATGTCCGTCCAGGAAGGGGATCGACCAGGAGGCGATGGGCAGGTTGGCGGTGCGCAGGTGGGCACGGAAGTCCTCTTGCATGGCGTTGGTCAGGGCCTGAGCCTCGCTCGTGGTCGGGTCGCACATCATCAGGGCAGCCCGGTGGGCCACCGCGGCTGCCAGCCACTCCTGCGCCGCGATGGCGTGACGTGCTGAGGACTCGGCCGCGACCGCTCGCGCGTGGGCGGCACGCCCGGCTCGCTCGAACGTGGCCGCCCAGGACGCTGGTCGCCCGTTCCTGATCTGCGCGAAGCACCGCAGCAGAGCACCCGGAGACATGCCGCCCTGCTGGGCATACCCGAGAAGCCAACTCGCGGCGAAGTCCATCGTGCCGTTGCGAAACAGCGCACCGTAGTTCCCGCGCTTGCCGATGTCAGACTGACTCACGCCGACCTCCTCACAGTGGGTCGCTTCTCGCGCAAACCAGGGCTTGCTCGATGCGTGCTAGGGATCCGGCAAGTGCGGCCGGCCCGCCCGGCAGGCCGGTCGGGTCCTCCTCGACAGCCACGCGGAACAGCGCGGGTAGCAGTCCGAAGTAGAAGAGCAGCGACTTGGTCGTGGCGATGTCCGAGACGAGGCCGGCGCGGGTGAACCGCGTGAGGGAGTCCTCCAGCACTGTGTCGAGCGCCGCGAAGACCGGGGCGGCCGTCGACGGGTTGCGGATGGCCTCGACCAGCACGATGCGAATGAAGGCGCGCCGTGGAATCAGCACCTCGGTCAATGCCCGCGCCAGGACCCGCTCAAGCTCCGCGGCGTCAGCCACCAGAGCACCCATATCCGCGGCC
>NZ_JBDTKA010000011.1:0-53370 GCF_039935575.1 Lapillicoccus sp. | reverse complement strand
CGTCACGGCGCCGTTCAGCGAGCCGGAGGTGTTCGACTTCCCCGAGGGGATCGGGCCGGTCGAGTGCGTCAACGTCGAGCACGAGGAGGTGCTCCTCATGCCCCGCTGGGTCGAGGCGAAGCGGGTGACCTTCAAGTACGGCCTCGGCGACGAGTTCATCGGTGTCCTCAAGACCCTCCATGCCCTCGGTCTCGACCGCACCGACCCCGTGACGGTCAAGGGGGTGGCGGTCTCGCCGCGAGACGTCGTGGCGGCCGTGCTGCCCGACCCGGCGACGATCGGCCCCCAGATGACCGGCAAGACGTGCGCCGGGCTGATGGTGACCGGAACGGGTCTCGACGGTCAGCCGCGGGCGACCTACCTCTACCACGTCGTCGACAACGAGGTGACGATGCGCGACTACGGCGTCCAGTGCGTGGTGTGGCAGACCGCGATCAACCCCGTCGTCGCCCTCGAGCTGCTCGCGACGGGGGTCTGGTCGGGCACCGGCGTGCTCGGCCCCGAGGCCTTCGACGCGGCGCCGTTCCTCGATCTGCTGGCCGCCCCGGCCCCCGCGGGCTACGGCTCTGCGTGGGGCCAGGACGAGCGCACCCCCGAGGTGGCGCGATGACCCGCTACGGCAGCCAGTACGGGCCCGACATCACCTTCCTCGGGGTCGACCGCTGCGACCTCGACGACGAGGGCACGTATGCGGGTGCCGACGTCGTCATTGTCGGTGCCCCCTTCGACGGGGGCACCTCCCACCGGCCGGGCACCCGCTTCGGCCCGCAGGCGATCCGGATGACCGACTACCTCCCGCACGACGGCTCGCGGCCGTCGCTGGCCCTGCGCACCGACGGCCTCCAGGACCTGCGCGTGCTCGACGCCGGTGACGTCGAGATGTACTCAGGCGACATCGAGGTCGCCCTCCCGGCCTTGGAGGCCGCCGTGGAGAGGGTCACCCGCGCCGGCGCGATCCCGGTCGTCCTCGGCGGCGACCACTCGATCGCCTTCCCCGACGCCAAGGGCGTCGCCAACGTGCTGGGTCACGGCCGGGTGTCGATGATCCACTTCGACGCGCACGCCGACACCGGCGACATCGAGTTCGGGTCACTGTGGGGACACGGGCAGCCGATGCGTCGGCTCATCGAGTCGGGCGCCCTACGAGGTGACCGGTTCCTGCAGGTGGGTCTGCGGGGCTACTGGCCGCCGCCGGACACCCTCGACTGGATGGCCGGGGTAGCAATGCGGTCCTACGAGATGACCGAGATCGGACGGCGCGGCCTGGCCGAGTGCCTCACCGAGGCATCGGCCATCGCCACGGACGACTGCGACGGTGTGTTCCTGTCGGTGGATATCGACGTGTGCGACCCGGGGCACGCACCGGGCACGGGAACGCCCGAACCCGGCGGGCTCACCGCCCGGGAGCTGCTCGACAGCGTGCGCCGACTCTGCCTCGAGCTCCCGATCGTCGGAATGGACGTCGTCGAGGTCAGCCCGCCCTACGACCACGCGGACATCACCGCGGCGCTCGCCAACCGGGTGGTGCTCGAAGCCCTTTCCGCGATCGCGAGGCGCCGCCGGGACGCATCCGGCAGTGCGGCATACGACCCGGACCAGCCCCTGCTCGAGCGCTGACCGCGCCTATCAGGTAGGACAAGAGGTATGAGTCCCGCAACGACGCTGACCCAGTCCACCCTGATCGCATCCGTCCCCAAGCAGCTGCTGATCGGGGGGCGGTGGCGTGACGCGAGCGATCTGGAGACGTTCGACGTCGAGGACCCGGCGACTGGGCGAACCCTCACCAGCGTTGCGAATGCGAGTGTGGCCGACGGCCGAGACGCCCTGGATGCAGCCGTCGCCGCCCAGGCGGGGTGGGCGGGCACCGCGCCCCGCGAGCGGGGCGAGATCCTGCGCGCTGCATACGAGCGGATTGTCGAGCGGACCGAGGAGTTCGCGCTCGCGATGACGCTCGAGATGGGCAAGCCGTTGGCGGAGTCGCGCGGTGAGGTGGCCTATGGCTCGGAGTTCTTCCGGTGGTTCTCTGAGGAGTCGGTACGCGTGCACGGCCAGTGGTCGGTCTCGCCAGACGGGAAGACCCGCCTGATGACGATGCGACAGCCGGTCGGGCCGGTGCTGATGATCACGCCGTGGAACTTCCCGCTCGCGATGGGGACGCGCAAGATCGGTCCCGCGATCGCTGCGGGCTGCACGATGGTGGTCAAGCCGGCGCAGCAGACGCCATTGACGATGCTGCTGCTCGCCGAGCTGCTGACCGAGTGCGGGCTGCCCGACGGGGTGCTCAACGTCGTCACCACCTCCCGGACGGCGGAGGTCTGCGAGCCGATCATCCGGGACCCGCGGCTGCGCAAGCTGACCTTCACCGGCTCCACGCAGGTCGGCCGCACGCTGGTGGAGCAGTCGGCCGAGCAGCTGCTGCGGGTCTCGATGGAGCTCGGCGGCAACGCTCCGTTCCTCGTCTTCGCCGACGCCGACGTGGACCGAGCCGTCGAGGGCGCGATGCTCGCCAAGATGCGAAACATCGGGGAGGCCTGCACCGCGGCCAACCGGTTCTACGTGCACGAGGCGGTGGCCGAGGAGTTCTCGCGGACGTTCGCGGCGCGGATGGCCGCGACGGTCGTCGGCAAGGGCACCAAGAAGGGCGTCACGGTGGGACCGCTGATCGACGCCAAAGCGGTCGAGAAGGTGACCGAGCTGCTCGACGACGCCGTGGCCAAAGGTGCCCGGGTGCTGACCGGTGGGCAGGCGCAGCGGGGGGCCGGGCACTTCTTCCAACCCACCGTCCTCACCGACGTCCCGACCGACGCGCGGATGCAGAAGGAGGAGATTTTCGGACCGGTGGCACCGATCACCGTCTTCACCGACGAGAGCGACGCGGTGCGGATGGCGAACGACACAGAGTTCGGGTTGGTCGCCTACCTCTTCACGGCCGACCTGGCTAGGGCACTGCGGGTGAGCGAGGCCCTCGAGTACGGCATGGTCGGCGTCAACCAGGGCGTCGTCTCCAACCCGGCGGCGCCGTTTGGGGGGGTCAAGCAGAGCGGTTTCGGACGCGAGGGTGGTTTCGAGGGGATCGCGGAGTACCTCGAGACAAAGTACGTGGGCATCGCGCTCTGACTCCATTCGCCTCGCGTCCACGGGCACCGGCGGAGGGACCGATAGGGGCAGAATGGAGCCATGCCCATCGCGACCGCACCCACCTCGGCGGGGCATCGCACCATCACCTTGCTGGGGTCGACCGGGTCGATCGGCACGCAGGCGATTGACGTCGTGCAGGACAACCCCGGCCGGTTCTCGGTCCGCTCACTGGCCGCGGGCGGGACCAACCTTGGTCTGCTCGCCCAGCAGGCGGTCGCCCTCCTCGTCGAAACCGTTGCGGTCGCGACGGGTTCGCGTGGCGAGTTGCTGGAGGCGATCGGTTTGGCGGCCCGCGAAGCCGGGCTCCAGGCATACCGGCCCGAGGTCCTGGTCGGGCCCGATGCCGCCGCGGAGCTGGCTGGCCGACCCGTCGACGTCGTCCTCAACGGCATCACCGGCTCGATCGGCCTCGCCCCGACGCTCGCCGCGCTCGATGCCGGCACCACCTTGGCCCTGGCCAACAAGGAGTCGCTGATCATCGGTGGGTCGCTGGTGAAGTCGGCGGCCAAACCCGGCCAGCTCGTACCCGTGGACAGCGAGCACAGCGCACTCGCTCAGTGCCTGCGCGGCGGTACCCCCGACGAGGTGGCCAGGCTGGTCGTCACCGCGAGCGGCGGACCGTTTCGCGGTATGCCTCGCGAGCGGCTCCACGACGTCACCCCTGAGCAGGCGCTGGCCCATCCCACCTGGGCGATGGGTCCGGTCATCACGACGAACTCGGCGACGCTCGTCAACAAGGGTCTCGAGGTGATCGAGGCGCACCTGCTGTTCGACATTCCCTACGACCGGATCCAGGTGGTCGTGCATCCCCAGTCGATGGTGCACTCCATGGTCGAGTTCGTCGACGGCTCCACGATCGCGCAGGCGTCACCGCCCGACATGCGGCTCCCGATCGCGCTCGGGCTGGCCTGGCCGGACCGCGTCCCCGGTGCGGCACGGCCCTGTGACTGGAGCACGGCCGCGACGTGGGAGTTCTTCCCCCTCGACGATCAGGCGTTCCCGGCCGTCGCCCTCGCGAAGCAGGTGGGAGTGGCCGGAGGTACCTACCCGGCGGTGTTCAACGCGGCCAACGAGGAGTGCGTCCAGGCTTTCTTCGACGGCCGGATCCGGTTCACGGACATCGTCGACACGGTCGCCCGCGTGGTGGCCGACCACGCAGACACTCCCGAGTCCGGGATCAAACCGGCCGACCTGGACGTTGAGACGGTGTTGCGGGCCGATGCATGGGCCCGCGAGCAGGCACGCTCGGTCCTTCGTCTGGGCAGCCACCCAGGCAGCGGAAGGACTTCGAAGTGACGGCCATCGCGTACCTCGTCGGCGTGCTCGTCATCGCCCTCGGCATCGGACTGTCGATCGCGTTGCACGAGATCGGGCACCTGGTGCCGGCCAAGAAGTTCGGCGTCAAGGTGACCCAGTACATGGTCGGCTTCGGACCGACGGTCTGGTCTCGGACCCGCGGCGAGACCGAGTACGGCCTCAAGGCGATCCCGCTCGGCGGCTACATCCGGATGATCGGAATGTTCCCGCCGAAGCCCGGCGACGACCCGACCCACCTGCGCGCGTCCTCCACCGGCCGGTTCTCGCAGCTGATGGACCAGGCGCGCCAGGACTCCCTGGACGAGGTCGCTCCGGACGACGAGCACCGCGTCTTCTACCAGCTGAGCGTCCCCAAGAAGGTTGTTGTCATGATGGGCGGTCCGGTGATGAACCTGCTCATCGCCACCCTGCTGCTGGGTGGGATCGTCACGCTCTACGGGGTCGACACCGCACAGAACGGTGCTCTCGTCGCCTCCGTCAGCGAATGTGTCGTCCCCGCCTCGACCGGCGCGACCCAGACGGCGTGCAAGGACACCGACCCGAAGACACCGGCCTATGTGGCCGGTTTGAGGGCCAAGGACGTCATCACCTCTGTCGACGGGCAGCAGGTCACCCCGACGACACCACTCGGTGACCTCGTCCGGCCACGGGGGGGCCAGTCGACGACGATTGGTTTTCTGCGCGACGGCCAGCCGAGCACAGTCACCGTCACGCTGGTCACGAACTCCGTGACCCAGGTCGGCACGGACGGCAAGCCGTTGGTCGGCGCCGACGGAAAACCCCAGGTCATCGACGCCGGCTTCCTCGGAGTGACGTCCCAGGTTGTCGCGGAGACGGTCAGGCAACCGGTGACGGCGGTGCCCGGACTGGTCTGGGGCGCGTTCACCCAGACCGCTGGGGTGATCGTCCACATCCCGGCCAAGATGGCTGGCGTCGTGCAGGCGGCGTTCGGCTCCGGCGAACGCGACAAGAACGGGCCGGTGTCGATCGTGGGTGTGGGCCGGGTGGGTGGCGAGGTCGCCAGCGCCGACCTCGGCGCCGGCGGCACCATGGTCAAGTTCATGATCCTGCTGCAGCTCATTGCCTCGCTCAACATGGCGCTCTTCGTCTTCAACCTCGTGCCGCTGCTGCCGCTCGACGGTGGCCACGTCGCCGGCGCGCTCTGGGAGGGCCTCAAGCGCAACGGGGCGCGGATCCTCGGCAAGGCCGACCCGGGACACGTCGACGTTGCCAAGGCGCTGCCGGTGGCCTACACCATGGCGCTACTGCTCATCACGATGTCCGCCCTGCTCATCTACGCCGACATCGTCAAGCCGATCAGCCTCTTCTGAGGCCGGGCCCTCCCAGCGCAGGTGGGTGCGGGATACTCGAGCCATGACCGTCTCGCTTGGTATGCCTGCCCTACCGGCTCCCGTGATCGCCCCCCGGCGGTCGTCGCGAAAGATCCGCGTCGGCAAGGTCGAGGTCGGCGGTGACGCGCCCATCTCCGTTCAGTCGATGTGCACGACCCAGACGACCGACGTCAACGCGACCCTCCAGCAGATCGCCGAGCTGACGGCCACCGGGTGCGACATCGTCCGGGTCGCCTGTCCGACCCAGGACGACGCCGACGCGCTGCCGGAGATCGCTCGACACAGCCAGATCCCCGTCATCGCCGACATCCACTTCCAGCCGAAGTACGTCTTCGCCGCGATCGACGCCGGCTGCGCGGCGGTGCGGGTCAACCCGGGCAACATCCGCAAGTTCGACGATCAGGTCAAGCAGATCGCCCAGGCGGCCAAGGACGCCGGCGTCTCGATCCGGATCGGTGTCAACGCAGGCTCGCTCGACCCGCGGATCCTCGCGAAGTACGGCAAGGCCACTCCGGAGGCGCTGGTCGAGTCCGCAGTATGGGAGGCCGGGCTGTTCGAGGAGCACGGCTTCCACGACTTCAAGATCTCGGTCAAGCACAACGACCCTGTCGTCATGGTCCGCGCGTACGAGCTGCTCGCCGAGGCCGGCGACTGGCCGTTGCACCTTGGCGTGACCGAGGCGGGTCCGGCGTTCCAGGGGACCATCAAGTCGGCCGTCGCGTTCGGAGCGTTGCTGGCCAAGGGGATCGGCGACACCATCCGCGTCTCGCTCTCTGCGCCTCCCGTCGAGGAGGTCAAGGTCGGCAACCAGATCCTCCAGTCTCTGAACCTTCGCCCGCGCAAGCTCGAGATCGTCTCCTGCCCGTCCTGTGGCCGGGCCCAGGTCGACGTCTACACGCTCGCCGAGCAGGTCACCGCCGGTCTCGAGGGCCTCGAGGTCCCCCTGCGGGTGGCCGTCATGGGGTGTGTCGTCAACGGTCCCGGTGAGGCTCGCGAGGCCGACCTCGGGGTGGCCAGCGGCAACGGCAAGGGTCAGATCTTTGTGCGGGGCGAGGTCATCAAGACCGTCCCGGAGAAAGACATCGTCGAGACCCTCATCGAGGAGGCCATGCGACTGGCCGAGTCAATGGAGCTCGACCCCGAGGTCGAGCACGCGCAGGGCACACCGCAGGTCAGTGTGAGCTGACCGGCGCGGCAGCCCGGTGACCCCGGTGAGCCGAGGCATACCGAGCGGCGTGGTTGTCGACAACGACGCCAGGTGACCGGCAGGCTGTACCCGTGCTGCGCACCCATTCGCCGGTACGCGCCCTCACCATGGCCGATCATGACGAGGCGCTCGCTCTCTGCGCCCGCAACCCGGCGGCCAACGTGTTCGTCGCCGCCCGGATCGAGGAGGGGGCGCTGCGGGCGAGCCCCGGCTCGTTGCTGGGGTTCCGCCGAGACGGCCGACTGGCAGCGCTGTGCTGGGTCTCCGCCAACGTCGTCCCCGTCGAGTGCGACGACGAGTCCGCGGACCTGTTCGCCACCCGGATCCGCAGGTGGCACAAGGGATGTGCCTCGATCTTCGGTCCGTCCGCGCAGGTGCTCGAGCTCTGGCGCGTCTTGCAAGGCGCCTGGGGGCGGGCTCGCGCGGTCCGCGAGCACCAGCCCCTGATGACGACCAAGACACACGCCGCCGAGCTGGGCCTGTCAGCCGACCCACGAGTCAGGTTCGCCCGGCTCGAGGAGGTCGACCTGGTCCTGCCCGCCGCGGCGGCGATGTTCACCGACGAGATCGGGTACCCGCCGTACCGCGGGTCATCGAGGGGCTACCGGACCCTGATTGCCGGGCTGATCGTCGACCGGCACACCGTGGTGTGGGTCGAGGACGACGAGGTGCTCTTCAAGGCGGACGTGGGTTCGGCGGCGATCGGTGCCGCTCAGATCCAGGGGGTATGGCTGACCCCGCGGCTGCGCGGACAGGGACTCTCCCGGCCGTTGATGTCTGCCGCGACCGATCTCGTCATCGACGCGGTGGCCCCGCTCGCATCCCTCTACGTCAACGACTTCAACGCACCAGCTCGGGCCCTCTACGAGGCGATCGGCTACCGCGAGGTCGGGTCGTTCACCACGGTCCTTCTGTAGACCTAGATCCCTGCGAGTGCGCGGAAAGGCCCGCCTCCCAAGGGGAGACGGGCCTTTCGTGCGTTCGGTCGACAGTATGCGTGTCAGCCGGCGGCGTTGACGATGGCGAGCAGCGTCGGGTTGTTGGCGTACGCCTCCTTGGCGTTGGCCTTGGTCACGATGACCGGGGGGAGCAGAAAGGCCGGGACGACCTTGACACCGTTGTTGTAGGACTTGGTGTCGTTGGTCTCGGGCTTGTCACCCTTTTGCAGCGCCTGGAGCATGGTGATCGTCTGGGCGACCAGCTTGTTTGTGTCCTTGTTGATCGTGGAGTACTGCACGCCCGCCATGATCGACTTCACCGACTCGACCTCGGAGTCCTGACCGGTGACGATCGGGACCGGCTTGCCCGCCTGGTTCACGGACTGCAGGATCGCGCGCGCCAACGTGTCGTTGGGGGACAACACGCCGTCGAGCTCGGTGCTCGTGTAGTTCGCCGAGATCAGCGTATCCATACGCTTCTGGGCGTTCTCGGCCTTCCACCCCTGGGTCACGGCCTGGTTGAAGTCGGTCTGGCCCGAGACGACCTTGAGGGTGCCGTCGGCGATCTTGGGCTTGAGGATGTCCATCGCGCCGTCGAAGAAGACCTTGGCGTTGGCGTCGTCGGGGGAACCGGCGAACAGCTCGATGTTGTAGGGCCCGTTGGGCTTCTTGGCCTTCATGCCGTCGAGGAGAGCCTGGCCCTGGAGCTGACCAACCTTGAAGTTGTCGAAGGCGACGTAGTAGTCGACATCGTTGGTGTTGAGCAGCAGCCGGTCGTAGGCGATGACCGTCGCCCCCGAGGCCTTGGCCGCCTTCACCTGGGTACCCAGCTGAGAACCGTCGATGGCGCCGACCACAATGACCTTGGCGCCCTTGGTGACCATGGACTGGATCTGGTTCTGCTGCTCGGAGACACCGCCGTTGGCGAACTGGACGTCCGGCGTGAAGCCAGCCTTCTTCAGGCCGTCGTTGAACAGACCCTCGGCGAGAACCCAGTTCTCGGAGGTCTTCTGGGGCAGGGCGACCCCGATGAGGGAGTTGGCCGGGAAGCCTGCAGCAGCGCCGCTGGTGGCGCCAGAACCCGAGCCGCTGGTGGTTCCGGAGTCCGACCCGCGGCCGCAGCCGGTCAGGGTGAGTGCGGCCACCGCGGAGACGGCCAGCACCTTGGCGAAGGTTCGCATGTGTACTCTTTTCGTGTTCTTGCGCTCTGCGACGAGCGCGGTTGCGCGTGCCGGGCGGCGCCCGGCACGTGTTCGAGGGGGGTCAGCTGCTCTGGCCCACGGTGGCGGAGGTGGACTGCGTCTCCTTGGCCGCGCCGGGCGGTGGCTGTGATACGTCAGACTCGTCGTTGTCGAGGTTCTTGCGATTTCGGAACAGCAGTCCGGTGATCGACGGCTTGCCCTGCATCTTGTTGTAGACGTCAAAGGCGACCGCGGCGAGCAAAACCAGGCCCTTGATGATCTGGGTCGCGTCGGCCCCGATGCCTTTGAGCTGCAGGCCGTTGTTGAGCACTGCCATGACCAGGCCGCCGACAATGGAACCAACGACCGTGCCGACGCCGCCGGTGACCGCCGCGCCACCGATGAAGACGGCCGCGATCGCGTCGAGCTCCCAGCCCGTGCCGTCGAAGGGACCCGAAGCGCCTGACCGGGCCACGAACATCATCCCGGCGAGGGCCGCGAGGATGGACATGTTCATCATCACCAGGAAGTTGATGCGCCGGCTCTTGACGCCGGACAGCTCGGCTGCCAGCCGGTTGCCCCCGACGGCGTAGATGTGGCGACCGGTGATCGTCCGCTTGGAGATGAACCCGTAGATCAGCACGAGCGCGACGAGGATCAGGCCGGAGTACGGGAAGCCCTTGCGTCCGGAGGCGAACAGCCCCATCACGACCATGATGACCACGCAGATGAGAGCCAGCCTGAGCCAGGTGATCCAGGCTTCCTCGACCGTGGCGCCGATCCGGACCAGCTTGCGGCGCCCGCGGACGGTGCCCGCGATGATGCCGGCGCAGGCGATCAGCCCCAACAGGATCGTGAGGTTGTTGTAGCCGGTGACAGGCCCGACCTCCGGCAGCGTCCCCGAGCCGATCAGCTGGAAGCTGTCTGATACCGGCACCGAGTTGGACTTGCCGACGAACTGGTTCGCGCCACGGAACAGCAGCATCCCCGCCAGGGTCACGATGAACGCGGGAATCCCGACCCGGGCCACCCAGAAGCCCTGCCACATCCCGACGAGCGCGCCCAGGACGAGGCCGAGCAGGATGCCGAGCCACGCGGGGAGTCCCCAGTCCCGCATCGCGATCGCGACACAGATACCGACGAACGCGGCTATGGAGCCCACCGACAGGTCGATGTGTCCGGCGATGATGACCAGGACCATACCGATGGCCAACACCAGGATGTAGGCGTTGCCTTGCAGGATGTTGTTGAAGTTGTCCGGCGAGACCACGTAGCCGCCGGTCCAGACCTGGAAGAAGATGATCAGCGCGAGCAAGGCGATGATCATCCCCAGCTGGCGGACGTCGCCGCCGAACAGCTGCTTGACCTTGTTCATGTGAGCGCTTCCTGTCTTGGGTGGTCCTGCTGGTTCGGGGGTGCCTGTTCTGGCCGGCGTGACAGGTCATGGGGTGTCGCTCGGCTCAGCTGGCGATGCCGCCGTGCTCGACCGCGTCCAGCGAGATCTCCGTCCCGACTCCGCCGTGCGAGTTCTTGGTCATCAGGCGCATCAGGGACTCCTGGTCGGCCCGGCTCTTGTTCAGGACCCCAGTGATGGCGCCCTCGCAGATGGTGTAGATCCGGTCAGAGAGCCCGAGCAGCTCAGGCAGCTCCGAGGAGACGACGATGACGCCCTTCCCCTCGGCGGCGAGCCGCTGGATGATGCCGTAGATCTCGAACTTCGCGCCCACGTCGATGCCGCGGGTCGGCTCGTCGAGGATGAGCAGGTCGGGCTCGGTGAACAGCCACTTGGACAGGACGACCTTCTGCTGGTTGCCGCCGGACAGCTTGGAGATGCCCTCGTCGACGCTAGGCGCTTTGGTGCGCAGCTCTTTGCGGTACTGCTCGGCGTACTCGTACTCCTCGGGCTCGCTCACGACGAAGTTGTGCGTGATCCGCTTGAGGTTCGCCGCCACCGTCGTCGCCTTGAGGTCGTCGAGGAGGTTGAGGCCGAGGGTCTTACGGTCCTCGGTGACGTACGCGAGCCCGGCGCCGATCGCGTCGGAGACGCTACGGAGGGTCAGCTCCTTGCCGTCCTTGACGATGGTGCCCTGGACGAAGCTGCCGTAGGAACGGCCGAAGATGCTGCGCATGAGCTCGGTCCGGCCGGCCCCCATCAGGCCGGCAAAACCGACGATCTCACCGCGGCGTACGAAGAACTCCTCGTTCTTGCAGACCAGCCGGTCGGAGACGTTGGGGTGTCGCACCGTCCAGCCGTGCACCTCGAAGAACTTCTCGCCGATCTTCGGCGTGTAGTCGGGGAACCGGGACTCGAGGTCGCGGCCGACCATCGCCTTGATGATCCGGTTCTCGTCGACCCCGTCCTCCTTGACCCGAAGGGTCTCGATGGACCGGCCGTCGCGGATGATCGTGATGCCGTCGGAGATCTGCTCGATCTCGTTGAGCTTGTGGCTGATCATGATGCAGGTCACCCCGCGTGACCGTAGGCCGAGGATGAGGTGGAGCAGGTGTTGGGAGTCGCCCTCGTTCAGGGCGGCCGTCGGCTCGTCCAGGATGAGGAGCTTGACCTCCTTGGACAGCGCCTTGGCGATCTCGACCAGCTGCTGCTTGCCGACGCCGATGTCCTTGATCTTGGTGTCGGGGTTCTCGGCGAGCCCGACCCGGGCCAACAGCTCGCTGGCCTTATGCCGCGTCTCCAACCAGTCGATTGCGCCGCGCTTGGTCTGCTCGTTGCCGAGAAAGATGTTCTCGGCGATCGAGAGCTCGGGGATGAGCGCCAGCTCCTGGTGGATGATGACGATCCCCGCGTGCTCGCTCTCGCGGATGTTGCGGTACTCCACGACCTGGCCCTCGAAGAGGATCTCGCCCGTGTATCCCTGGTAGACACCGGAGAGCACTTTCATCAAAGTGGACTTGCCGGCGCCGTTCTCGCCGCAGATCGCGTGGACCTCACCGCGACGGACGGTCATCGACACCCCGTCGAGAGCCTTGACGCCTGGGAACTCCTTGGTGATCTCCCGCATCTCGAGGATGACCGAGCCGGGGCCGATGTCACCGGCCATCTCGTTGTTGGTGAACGGGTCCTGTGGCGTGGCGTCGCTGGTGAACGAGTCCTGTGGCGTGGCGTCGGAGCTGATCGGGGTGCTCATCGGACGGTCATCACTTCCTCGTGACCCAACATGGGACCTACGTGTGCCGAGTGGGACGGTGTGCGGTCGGCCCGGGGCAGCTCGGTCGACCAAGACCAGGAGCCCGGTCGATTGTGTCGCACCGATCGGTCCTTTCGGCAGCGAAAAGGGACTCTGGTGCAGTCACAAGCCCGTAACAATCGGATGTGCGCTACAGAGTCGTCGAGATCGCTGTGTTTAGACCGACATCGTTGACTGACAACAGGACACTGAACAACACGGGTACGCCTCACGTCAAGCGGGTCGCCGGAATGTCCGACATGCGGGGGTTGGCGGAAGATCGACCGGGTGGGAACCGGTTTGCCGTGCCGCTTGACGCGACGAACGTGACTCGCGGATCATGACCCACCGTGCCAACGTTGTCGTCCGATGGGACATCGCCGTACCCGCGGCCCGCCCGTGCTCGACCGACGATGGCCGACGTTGGAGCCCGCTGCGGGGTCTCGATCAAGACCGTCTCGAGGGTGGTGAACGGCGAGGCCGGGGTGAGCACCAAGACGGCCCTGCGCATCCAGCAGATGATCGTCGAACTGGGGTTCCAGCGGCATGAGGGCGCGAGCCTGCTCCGCAGCAGCGGACGCTCCGAGACGGTCGGCCTGATCGTCGAGGACCTGGCCAACCCCTTCTACTCGCAGCTGGCCGCGGGGATCGAGCGCGAGGTCCGCCTGCGCCAGCACCTGCTGGTGAGCGCCTCCTCGGAGCGTTCGTCCGAGGACGAGTCCCAGCTCATCGAGGCTCTGCTCGCTCGCCGGGTCACCGGGCTGATCATTGTCCCGATCGGCGCGGAGCCGACCGACGCGCTGCGGGCCGCCTGCCTCGAGGTGCCGGTGGTGTGCCTGGACCGTCCGGTGTCGGGCCTGGACGCGGACGCCGTCCTGAGCGACAACCAGGGTGGGATGCGCAGCGCCGTCGAGCATCTCGCCGCGCATCGACACGAACGCCTCGCCTTCCTCGGCGACGACGCCTCGATCTGGACGGCACAACGCCGGGCAGCCGCGTTCCGTGAGGCCGTCGCCTCGCTCGGGCTTCCTGGCCCCATCCACTGCGAGCTGGGTCCCTGGACCGACTCCAGTCTCGCCGACCGACTCGTGGGTTGGACCCGCGGCCGGCTCCCGGTCACGGCGCTGGTCACCGGTAACAACCGGGTGACTCTCTCGGCGCTGCGCGCGATGCAGGACCGCGACCTCGACCTGGGGCTTGTGGGCTACGACGACTTCGACCTCTCCGACGTGGTGAGCCCGCCGGTCACGGTCGTCCATCAGGACCCGGTCGGCCTGGGCGAGCGGGCCGCGCAGCAGGTCTTCTCCAGACTCTCCTCGGGTCGCGCGACGCCGATGACAGTGGTGGTTCCCACGCGCCTCGTGGTCCGGGGTTCGGGGCGGCTGATCGCGCCGAAGGGTTTGCGGGCTCAGGCGACGCACTGACGCGCGGGCGGTCGGCAGGTGGTGTGATGAGGGTCATGGCCGCCGCACCCCTGACCGCAAAGATCGTCGGACTCGCCACGGTCTTCGTGACATCGGGTGTCGTCCACCTGGTGCGTCCCCAGGTCTTCGAACCCATCGTCCCGCGCAGCCTCCCTGCTCGACGCGAGCTCGTATATGCCTCGGGTGTCGCCGAGATTGTGTGTGCGACAGGGCTGTTGGTGCCGGCAACCCGCAGCGCCGCAGGGTGGGGCAGCGCGACGCTCCTCGTCGGGGTCCTCCCTGCGAACGTGCAGATGAGTGTGTCCGCGTACCGGAGGATGCGTCGCCGCCCCGAGGACCGTCGTCGGCAGCTGACCTTCGCGGGCACCCTCGTGAGGCTTCCGCTGCAGTGGCCGCTGATCCGCGTCGCCTTGTCCGCGACCGGCCGCTGACGAGACTGACTCGCTTCTGGTAGAGCGCTCACCGGGTGAGAGGCATACCGGCGCGCGGATATCCTGCCGGGGCACGTCTCCCCCTGAAAGTTCGGAGCCCCGCCGTGGCCATGCGCATGTCGACCCTGTTCCTGCGAACTCTGCGCGAGGACCCGGCCGACGCCGAGGTGCCGAGCCACCGGTTGCTGGTGCGAGCCGGGTATATCCGCCGCGTCAGCCCGGGCATCTACACCTGGCTCCCGCTGGGCCTGAAGGTCTTGCGGCGGGTCGAGCAGATCGTCCGCCAGGAGATGGACGCGATCGGCGCGCAGGAGCTGCTCTTTCCGGCGCTGCTGCCGCGTGGGCCGTTCGAGGTCACCGGGCGCTGGACCGAATACGGCCCCAACATCTTCCGGCTCAAGGACCGCAAGGACGCCGACTACCTGCTCGGCCCGACGCACGAGGAGCTGTTCACGCTCGCGGTCAAGGACCTCTACTCCTCCTACAAGGACCTGCCCGTCTCGCTCTACCAGATCCAGACGAAGTACCGGGACGAGGCGAGGCCGCGTGCCGGTCTGCTACGCGGACGCGAGTTCGTGATGAAGGACTCGTACTCCTTCGACGTGGACAACGCCGGACTGCAGAAGAGCTACGACCTGCACCGGGAGGCCTACACGAAGATCTTCGACCGGCTCGGCTTCCACTACGTCATCGTCGCCGCCATGGCGGGCGCCATGGGCGGCAGCAGGAGCGAGGAGTTCCTCGCCACCGCCGAAAACGGCGAGGACACCTACGTCCACTGCCCCAACTGCGGGTACGCCGCCAACGTCGAGGCCGTGAGGGTGCCCGTGCCGCCCGCGCTTGACTGGTCGGACGCGCCTGCAGCGCACATCGAGGACACCCCGGGTACGCCGACGATCGCGACCCTCGTGGACCTGCTCAACGAGCGGTTCCCCCGCGACGACCGGCCATGGCAGGCGTCCGACACCCTCAAGAACGTGATCGTGACGGTCACCGACCCCAATGGATCCACGCAGGTGCTGGCCATCGGCGTGCCGGGTGACCGCGACGTGGACGAAAAAAGACTCGGAGCCCAGCTGGAGCCCTCCGTCGTGACGGTTTTCGAGGACTTCGACTCACTGCCTGCGCTCGCGAAGGGGTACATCGGGCCCGGTGCCCTCGGGGCCGACAAGCCCGCCGGGGTGCGCTACCTGCTCGACCCTCGGGTCGTGGATGGCACCCGATGGGTGACCGGCGCCGACTCACCCGGACAGCATGTCGTCGACCTCGTCGCCGGTCGCGACTTCACGGCCGACGGCACGATCGAGGCGGCCGAGGTGCGCGCGGGTGACGAGTGCCCGAGCTGTGGGCACCAGCTGGAAGCCGCCCGCGGCATCGAGATGGGGCACATCTTCCAGCTCGGCACGAAGTACGCCGAGTCGCTGGGCCTGAAGGTCCTCGACGAGAACGGCAAGCTCGTCACGGTCACGATGGGGTCCTACGGCGTCGGGGTGTCCCGTGCCGTCGCATGCGTGGCGGAGGGCAACCACGACGAGCTCGGTCTGTGCTGGCCGCGTGAGATCACGCCCGCCGACGTGCACGTCGTGGCGACCGGCAAGGACGACGAGGTCTATCTGCGCGCCCAGGAGATCGTCGGTGGCCTCGAAGCAGCAGGCCTGGAGGTGCTCTATGACGACCGGAAGCAGGTCAGTCCCGGGGTGAAGTTCAAGGACTCCGAGCTGATCGGCGTCCCGACCATCGTCGTCGTCGGGCGAGGTCTCGCCAACGGGGTCGTCGAGGTCAAGGACCGCCGCAGCGGTGAGCGGCGTGAGGTTGCTGTCGCCGAGGTCGTCGCCGAGGTCGTCGCCGAGGTGCGGCCGGGGCGTCCGGCGTGACGGGTTCGTCCGGTGGCGGTGCTCAACCCGCCGACGGCTGGGACAGCGGGGAGTGACTGCCGGCGACCCCACGCTGGCGACGTTCGCGTTCATCGGGGTGGCGGCTCTGCTCGCCGGATGGGTCGACGCGGTGGTGGGTGGTGGCGGTCTGGTGCAGCTGCCGGCTCTGCTGCTCGGTTTTCCCAGCGCCTCCCCCGCCCAGATCCTGGCCACCAACAAGTTCGGCTCGATCTTCGGGACCACGACGAGCTCGTTGACCTACTACCGACGAGTGCGACCCGACCTGCGCACTGCCCTCCCGATGGCGGGGGTTGCTCTGCTGGGGGCGGTAGTAGGGGCGTTGATCGGGCTGCACATCCCCAAGTCGGCGTTCAGCCCGATCATCCTCGTGTGTCTCGTCGGTGTCGGCGCCTACACCCTGCTCAAGCCGCAGCTGGGCGCGGTCACGGCCCTGCGGTGGACGGGACGCCGGCACACGGCCACCGCGATGGCTACCGGTTTCGTCATCGGCGTCTACGACGGTGCGCTCGGCCCCGGCACCGGCTCGTTCCTCGTGTTCGCCCTGGTGGGACTGCTCGGGTATGCGTTCCTCGAAGCGAGCGCGACGGCCAAGATCACGAACGCGGCAACCAACCTCGGGGCGCTGTTCGTCTTCGTGCCGGGGGGCCACGTGATGGTCCTGGTTGGTCTGGTGATGGCAGCGGCGAACCTCGTCGGCGGCTATGTCGGAGCGCGTACCGCGGTGCACTTCGGAAGCGGCTTCGTGCGGACGGTGTTCGTGGTGGTGGTCTCGGCTTTCATCGTGCGGATCTCGTTGCAGCTGCTCGGAATCTGGCCCTGACGTTTAGCCTCACCCCCCGCAGCTCACCGCGACCACACCGTCGCTGCACAGCCGGCCCCAAGGGGGTGCAGCGGGACTCTCATCTCGTGACCGGGGAGCGCTCGCCCAAGGATGTGGGCGCTTCGTACCAGTGTGCAAAACCCGCCGACGCGCGTTCCTTTGCTACAGCGCCTTCCTCGGCCTTCTGCAGCTCGTCCAGTCTCAGCCCCCCTCGTCAGACGGTCCGCCGGCTCGACACACACCTATGCGGACGACGCGAGCGCTGCGCGGAGCGCCTCGACCGCCGTGACGGGCCGGTCGCAGACGAACCCCCGACAGACGTATGCCGCCGCGTCATCGTCGACGAGCGGCCGGCCCGCAAGGAGGGGAAGACCAGGGGCGTCCGGCGCCCCAGCAGCCAGGGCGATCCCCGGGGAGCGGCTGGACCGCACCACTCGCACCAACTCGTCGGCCAGGGGTCCTTCGCCGACCACGGCGACCTGGAGGGGTCCGGCGGCGCGCGCCTCGGCCACCGCGAGTGCCCATCCCGCGAACCGTGGGTCGCGGGCCGCGACCGAACCCGCCGCGTCGACGGCCGCCCCTGCCGCCTCGAGGTGTCGGGGCGAACCCGTCAGAGCGCCGTAGGTCAGCAGTGCCCCCGCGAGCGCGGACTGCCCGGACGGCTCGGCGTTGTCGCTGATCCCTCTGGGTCTGGTCACCAGCTGCTCTGCGTCGTCGGCGGTGTCGTGGAACCCGCCGTCGTCCGCACCGAAATGAGCGAGCGCCACGTCGAGCAGCTGCCCGGACACCTCGAGCCAGTGCGGGTCACCGGTTGCTTGGTGCAACGTGAGCAGGCCCTCACAGAGGTTGCCGTAGTCGTCGGCCACGCCAGCCGCCGCGCCCACCCGACCTTGCCGCGACGACCGTCGCAGCCGGCCCTCCTCGACGTGGGCGTCGACGACGAAGCGGGCCGCTCGAGCGGCGGCGAGCAGGTAGGAAGGTTCCTGCAGGACTGCCCCGATGTCGGCGAGCGCGGCGATGGCCAGACCGTTCCAGGACGTGACTACCTTGTCGTCGCGGTGTGGCTGAGGCCGCTGGTCGCGAGACACCGTCAGGCGCATCCGGGTGCGCCCCCACCACTCGGCGTCCGGCGCGTCGCGCGGCAGCTGCAGCGTCGAGGTGCCGTGCTCGAACGTCCCGTCGGCCGTCACGACGAGCAGCTCGGCGGCGCGCGCCCCGTCCTCGGGTCCGAGGACCTCGCGCAGCTCGCCCGGCGTCCAGGCATACGTCAGGCCCTCGACACCGTTGGTGTCCGCGTCCAGAGCCGAGGCGAACCCACCCTCGTCGGTGCCGAGGTCGCGGACCAGGAAGTCGGCCGTCTCGCGGGCGATGCGCTCGGCCAGTGTCGAACCGGACGCCTTCCACCAGTGCAGGTAGACCCGGGCCAGCTGGGCGTTGTCGTAGAGCATCTTCTCGAAGTGGGGGACCACCCAGTCCGCGTCGACGGCATACCGGGCGAACCCGCCGGCCAGCTGGTCGTAGATGCCACCGCGGGCCATGGCCTCGCAGCTGCCCGCGACCATCTCGAGCGCCGAGGGGTCGCCGGTACGCGCGTGGTTGCGCAGCAGGAACTCGAGCACCATCGACGGCGGAAACTTCGGCGCGCCGCCGAAACCCCCTCGCAGCCGGTCGAACCCGCGGCCGAGCGCCACCGCAGCGGCGTCCAGAGCCGGCACGTCTATGTTCCTACGCGACGGCGCGGAGGCGGTGCGCAACGCAGCTGCGATGTGCGCGCTGCTCGCCCGCACGTCGTCGCGGCGCCCGGCCCATGCCTCGGAGACCGCATCGAGCAGCTGCAGGAACTGCTCGCGCGGAAAGTAGGTGCCGCAGAAGAACGGCTCGCCGTCGGCGGTGAGGATTGCCGTCATCGGCCAGCCCCCGTGACCGGTCAGTGCGGTGGTGGCCGCCATGTAGACCGCATCGACGTCGGGGCGCTCCTCCCGGTCGACCTTGACCGCGACGTATCCGGCGTTGAGGACCTGCGCCACCTGCTCGTCCTCGAAGCTCTCGTGAGCCATCACGTGGCACCAGTGGCAGGCCGAATAGCCGACCGACAGCAGCACCGGCACGTCACGGCGACGGGCCTCGGCGAAGGCGTCCGCACCCCACTCTTGCCAGTCGACCGGGTTGTCCTGGTGCTGGAGGAGATAAGGGCTCGTCGCTGCAGACAACCGGTTGGCCATGTCCGTCAGCCTCCCACGCGAAGCCTGCTACCTCCCCGGGCGCGACGGGCCTGCGGTGACCACATGGTGGTCGTTGGCTGGATCCTCAGTGCCTGCTCGCCCTCGTCAACCTCGGGTCGGGCGGCATGAGGCTCGCCTCACCAAGGAGAAGATCCTTCAGAACCAGGTTCACCCAGCTCTGACCGGCCGCGCTTCCGGCAAAGGGCTCAGTCGTTCATGGCCTTGACCAGGGCCACCGCGAAGCTCGCCCGAGCCGAACCGGGCGCCTCCTGCTCGGCGTTGTCGACCATTCGGACGATGGTCCACGCTTTGGCGCGGTCCTCGTCGATGCCGGCTCGCTCGCAGATGATCTCCAGCCGGCGGCGGACGTTCCACCGGAACGTTGAACCGGTACCCAGCTCCTCCACCCGGTTCCACAGGGCTGGCGCCACCTCGAAAGCCGGGTCGCCCGCCATCGGCTTGGGGTCGATGGCAAGCCAGGCATGACGATCGGCCCCGATGACGATCTGGCGGAATACGTTCTGGCGGAGCGCGTTCTGGCGGAGCACGTTCCGGTAGTGCAGGTCAGTGTGGAGCAGGCGCGCGTCGACGTCGACCTCTGAGCCGAGCTCGCCGGCGAGCCGCCGGGCCTGGTCGACGAACCGGCGCGGCAGGGCGTGCGTCGGTGGCGGCTTCTCGAGCTGCCGGGCCGCGTATGCCGACAGGGTGGGAACGCGCGCGATCGCCGGGACGGACAGCGTCGCGAGTAGGTCACCGATGACCTCGCAGGCCTGGTCGTCGGGCAGGGTGTCGAGGTCGGTGTCGCTGTCCAGCCGTTCGAGGAGCAGAGCGAACCGAGCCGGGTCCGCGCGCAGCAGGCGTACCGACCCGTTTCCGTCCCAGCGCCGCAGCGCGAGGTGCTCGGTGACGGCCTCGACGTGCGGCCAGGTGACCTTGAGCACCGCCTGGCCCGACGTCCGGGCCGGTGACGTCACCGGCAACGCCACCGCGCAGACCCCGGACCTGGCCGGACCGTCCGGGACCAGCGACCACTGCGCGAGCAGGTCGGCCAGCAGCCGGGGAAGCTGACGGAGCCAGTCCGCGCCACTGACGGCATACGAGGCGCCCGGCTCGCCCGTGTCCGGTGGGTACCCGGCGACGCGCTCGGCGAAGGATGCCGGGACCAGGTCGGTCGGGTGGGTCACGGGTAGGTCATCCCCGGGAACGGTCCGGGCGCGACTCCCCACGTACGGGCCAGCGAGACCGATGCGACCTGGAACCGGACCAGGGTCGTCAGGGCCGAGGAGTCGTGCAGTACGAGGGGGAGCGGACCCAGCCCGGCCGCCACGAGCCGAGTCATGACCGTGGTTGCCAGCCGGCCGGCAGCCTCCGGGGTCGTGACGGGGAAGGGCAGCACATAAGCCAGAGGTGGTGGCGTGGTGGCGCCCATCGTGGCCAGCTCGTCGGCGCGCGCCGAGAGGGTGGTCATCGTTGCCACGGCAGCCGCACGAGTGTCTGCGGCGGTCTGGGCGGCGACCACCTGGAAGGCCCACCCGACGGACCTGGTCTCGGCGAGCAGCTGGGCCGCGGCAATCGTGGGAAGCGGGTCGGAGGCGGCCCAGGAGACGGGTGCTCCGAGCTCGGCCGCGGCTGCTCCGCAGGCGGCCGCGACCGCGACGAGGACGGCGCGGTTCGGCGTTGACACCGTGCCGAGGTCACCCAGGACCGCTGTCGTAGCAGCGCTTTCGGCCGCAGCCAGCTGCTCCTGGGTCACCGCCGGGGGCGCGCTCACCGCCGGGGCAGGCGGTCCAGAGGTAGACGCGCCCGCGGTCGGGCTGGTGGCCGGAGCATCAATGACGTGGTTAGGCACGCCCGCGGAGGTGAGCCGCGCCCGCAGCACAGTGGCCTGGGTCAGGTGGTTCCCGGCGAGACGCGCCACCGTCGCAGAAGCACCGGGTATGCGTCCCGCCTGTTGTCCGAGCCCCGTGACCAGCCGGACCGCGCTGACGAGTGCTGCTTCGTCGGGGATGGACTTGCGCTCGAGAAGCGGCAGGTCCGGCGCGTCGTCCTCGAGCCGGATATCGCAGCCCGCCAGGACCACTGTCGCGAGGGCGGACACGCCGCTCGCCGCCAGACGCAAGGCGGCGCGTCGCGACAACGCGACGCCTGAGACTGGCCCGCACAGGTCGGAAACGTGCGCCGGCATGCGCCCGATCATGGCACGCGCCGGGGGGCCCCCCGCTTCGCTAGAGTGACGTGACGGGTCGGACGCGCGACCGGCTCGACTCGAGGCGCGCGGCGCACGACCCGGAGAACTTCACACGTGGACGGGGAGGTGGACGTGAGCTCACACGGCGACCCTCGCGAGAGTCCTCGAGGCAACCCTCAGGGAGACGAGCTCGCCCACACGTTCGCCGCCGCACTCGCCGATCTCTCGCTGCAGACGGTCGACGTCACGGTCACGACGGCCGGGACGCGACGCGTCCTACGCGTGCTGGTGGATCGCGACCTCAGCCGCCTGGACCCGTCCGACTCCACGAGCCGGGTAGCGCCGCTCGATCTGGACGAGGTGGCGGACGCGACCCGCGCAGTGACCCAGGTGCTCGACGAGAGCGACGCCATGGGAGAGCGGGCGTACACGCTCGAGGTCAGCTCCCCTGGCGTAGGTCGGCCGCTGAGCGGCCACGCGGCGCTGCGCCGCAACGTGGGACGTCTGGTCGAGCTGACCCAGGTGTCCGGCGCCACTGTGACGGGCCGGCTGGTAGCCGTCGAGCCGGACGCCCTGGTGATCGAGGTGCCGGCCGGCCGGCGGACCCCGGCCGAACGCTTCACCCTCTCGCTGCCCGAGGTGCGCTCTGCGCAGGTTCAGGTCGAGTTCAACCGAAGCGACGACGATAGCGACGAGGAGGAGGACTGATGGACATCGACCTAGCCGCCCTGCGAGCCCTGGAGCGGGAACGGGACATCAGTCTGGACGTCCTGATCCCCGCGATCGAGCAGGCCCTGCTGGTGGCATACCACCGCACCGACGGGTCGTTCCGGCTGGCCCGTGTGCAGCTCGACCGCAAGACCGGTCACGTCATCGTGTGGGCCCGCGAGGACGGCGACCCGGTCCCGACCGAGGACGGTTCGCTGGGCGAACGGCCCGAGCCCGGCCCTGAGCTCGACGACACCCCGGACGGTTTCGGTCGGGTCGCGGCGGCGACCGCACGTCAGGTGATCGTGCAGCGGTTGCGCGACCTCGAGGACGAGCAGATCCTCGGCGACTTCCGTGGCCGTGAGGGTGACGTCGTCTCGGGGGTCATCCAGCAGAGCTCCGACCCGCGCCACGTCCTCGTGGACTTCGGCACCGTCGAAGGGATCCTGCCGCTCGCGGAGCAGGTCCCGGGAGAGAGATACCGCCACGGCGACCGGCTGCGCTGCTACGTCGTGAGCGTCAAGCGTGGCCCGCGCGGCCCGCAGATCGGGCTGTCGCGCACGCACCCGAACCTGGTCAAGACCCTCTTCCGGCTGGAGGTCCCCGAGATCGCTGACGGCACCGTCGAGATCGCCGCGCTCGCGCGGGAGGCGGGACACCGGACCAAGGTCGCCGTGCACGCCAAGGTCGCCGGCGTCAACGCCAAGGGCGCCTGTATCGGCCCCATGGGAGCCCGCGTGCGCGCCGTCATGACGGAGCTGCACGGCGAGAAGATCGACATCGTCGACTGGTCGCCAGACGCGGCGACGTTCGTCGGGTCGGCCCTGTCTCCTGCTCGCGTGCTCGCCGTCGAGGTCGTCGACGCGCAGGCGAGATCGGCCCGCGTGATGGTGCCCGACTACCAGCTCTCTCTGGCCATCGGCAAGGAAGCCCAGAACGTGCGGCTGGCGGCGAAGCTCACCGGCTGGCGGATCGACATCCGCACGGACGCTGCCCCCCTCGGCGAGTCCGACCGACCCGTCGCAGGAACCACCGCAACCGCAACCGCACGCGCCACAGCGGCCCCAGGAGCCACTTCAGCCCCGGACGCGTCGGCCGGTTCCCGGGACGAGCCGCAGGACGCCCGAGCGGCCGACGTCCGGTGAGCACCCCGCATACGGGCCGGCTCGAAGCGGGGTAGACTTGAACTCGACCGATCGGACTGGACTCCGCCCGCGTCAGCCCGTGCGAACCTGCGTGGGGTGTCGTCGAACGGATAGCCGGTCGGCCCTCCTGCGAGTGGTAGCGGTGGTGGGTGAGTGGGGCGGCAACGTCTCGTTGGTCCCCGATCCGCGACACCGACTGCCCGGGCGTGGCGCATGGCTGCATCTGAGCACGACGTGCCTCGAGCAGGCCGTCCGCCGCAAGGCGTTCACCCGAGCCCTGCGCCTGCAGGTCGGGCCGGACTCCACAGCGGTCCAGAAGTACCTCACCACCACCAGAGATCGACCAACCGAAGGCGGGTCAGACGCTGATGAGCACCCGATGAGAACTCAGCAATGAGCATGTCCCACAACCAGGTCTGATCCGAGGGAACGCACCATCTCCTTCCCGGGTCGGACCACCCGAGAAGGAGAAACGTGGCCAAGGTCCGTGTCTATGAGCTCGCCAAGGAGCTCGGTGTCGAGAGCAAGACGCTCTTGACCTACCTCAAGGACAAGGGCGAGTTCGTCCGGTCGGCGTCGTCGACCATCGAGCCCCCTGTTGTCCGGAACATCAAGGAGACCTTCCCCGCCGAGCTGCGCGGGAACGGTTCCACCAATGGCTCGAAAGGTGCCTCCAACGGCGCCAATGGCGCGCCCGCTCCGGCCGCTCCGTCGCGTCCGGCCGCACCGACGCCTTTTTCGGGCGCACCGGCAGCGTCCCCAGCCCCCGCGTCCCCAGCGCCTACGGCTCCGGTCGCCTCCGCGCCGGGGGTGGCGGCGCCCGCTGCCCCTTCGGTTCAGGCGCCCGCGGCCCCGGCCCGAACCGTTGCTCCCGCAACGGCCGCAACGGCCGCACCGGTCGCACCGACGAGCGCCCCCGCTTCACGCCCGGGCGTCCCGGGTCCACGCACCCCCTCGGCTCCTGCCGTGGGGGTTGCGAGCGTCGCCGCTCGCGACCAGGCCCGTCCCGGGTCGTCGGCACCTTCCGGCCCGCGTCCCGCCCCGCGGCCGAACACCCCTAGGCCGGGCAACAACCCGTTCGCGCCCAGCCAGGGCATGGGCCGCCCCCGCGGTGACGCGGCCGCTCGCGAGACCCGCGAGGCCGCTCCGCGTCCGGGCAACAACCCGTTTGCCCCAAGCCAGGGCATGCCGCGTCCGCAGTCGCGGGCCGGTGCCCCGGGTGCGGCAGGTCCGCGCCCCGGTGCTGCGGGCGCGGCTGGTCCACGTCCCGGTGGTGCCCGCCCTAGCCCGGGCATGATGCCGGACCGCTCTGCGGTCGGTCGTCCCGGCACCCGGCCGGGTGGTCCCGGTGGCCGTCCCGGCCCTGGTGGTGCTCCCGGACGTCCTGGTGGTGCCCCCGGCGCCGGCGGCGGCGGCTTCGGTGGCCGTCCCGGTGGCGGTCGTCCCGGCGGCGCCGGCGGCCGTGGCAGCGCGCCCGGCGCGTTCGGACGCGGCGGTGGCCGCCCGGTCCGTGGACGCAAGTCCAAGCGGGCCAAGCGCCAAGAGTTCGAGCAGATGCAGGCTCCGTCGCTCGGTGGCGTACAGGTGCCCCGTGGCGACGGTTCGCAGGTCGTCCGGATGCGCCGTGGCGCGTCGCTGACCGACTTCGCCGACAAGATCAACGCCAGCCCCGCGTCCCTGGTGACCGTGCTGTTCCACCTCGGTGAGATGGCCACGGCGACGCAGTCGCTCGACGAGGACACCTTCCGACTCCTGGGCGCCGAGCTCGGGTATGCCGTCGAGGTCGTCTCCCCGGAGGACGAGGAACGCGAGCTGCTCGAGCAATTCGACATCGACCTCGACGCCGAGCGTCAGGGCGAGGCCGACGAGGACCTCGTCGCCCGACCCCCGGTGGTCACCGTCATGGGTCACGTCGACCACGGCAAGACCAAGCTCCTCGACGCGATCCGGTCGGCGAAGGTCGCCGAGGGTGAGGCCGGTGGCATCACCCAGCACATCGGCGCATACCAGGTCGTCACCGAGCTCGAGGGTGTCGTGCGTCCCATCACCTTCATCGACACCCCGGGTCACGAGGCGTTCACCGCTATGCGTGCCCGTGGCGCGAAGGTCACGGACATCGCGATCCTCGTGGTGGCGGCGGACGACGGCGTGATGCCGCAGACCATCGAGGCGCTCAACCACGCCCAGGCGGCCGACGTCCCGATCGTCGTGGCGGTCAACAAGATCGACAAGGAGGGCGCCAACCCCGACAAGGTGCGTCAACAGCTCACCGAGTACAACCTCGTCGCGGAGGAGTACGGCGGCGACACCTTGTTCGTCAACGTGTCGGCCCGTACCGGTGAGAACATCGACTCGCTCCTCCAGGCCGTCCTGCTCACCGCGGACGCCTCGCTCGACCTGCGGGCCAACCCCGACCGCGACGCTCGTGGTGTCGCGATCGAGACGCACCTCGACAAGGGCCGTGGCCCGGTGGCGACCGTGCTGGTCCAGACCGGCACGCTCCACGTCGGCGACGCAATCGTCGCGGGCAGCGGCTACGGCCGGGTCCGGGCCATGCTCGACGAGCACGGCCAGACGGTGTCCGAGGCAGGTCCGTCGCGACCGGTCCTCGTGCTCGGTCTCACCTCGGTCCCGGGCGCCGGTGACACGTTCCTCGTGGCGGCCGACGACCGGACCGCCCGGCAGATCGCCGAGCGCAAGGAGGCCGCGTCCCGCGCGGCGTCCTTGATGAAGGCCCACAAGCGCATCTCGCTCGAGGACCTCAACGAGGCGCTCGCGGCAGGCAAGGTCGACACCCTCAACCTCATCCTCAAGGGTGACGCGTCGGGTTCGGTCGAGGCGCTCGAGGACGCCTTGCTCCAGATCGATGTGGGCGACGAGGTCGACCTGCGGATCATCGACCGGGGTGTGGGTGCGATCACGTTGAACAACATCAACCTGGCGGTCGCCTCCGACGCGATCATCATCGGGTTCAACGTCCGTGCCGAGGGCCAGAACGCCGCGGTCGCCGACCGCGAGGGCGTCGAGATCCGCTACTACTCGGTGATCTACCAGGCGATCGACGAGATCGAGCAGGCGCTCAAGGGCATGCTCAAGCCGGAGTTCGTGGAGGCGCGCCTCGGTGAGGCGGAGATCCGCGAGATCTTCCGGTCGAGCAAGTTCGGCAACGTCGCGGGTTCCATCGTGCGTGGTGGGGAGATCCGCCGCGGCGCCAAGGCCCGGATCCTGCGCGACGGCACGGTCATCGGGGAAAGCCTCGAGATCGCTGGTCTGCGCCGGTTCAAGGACGATGTCGTCGAGGTCCGCGAGGGCTTCGAGTGCGGCATCAACCTGGGCTCGTTCAACGACCTGCAGGTCGGCGACACGATCCAGACGTTCGAAATGCGGGAGATTCCGCGAGCGTAGGTGACTCACGCTTGGTCGGTGCCTGGGTCTCAGGCACCGACCAAGACTCGGTCTCCGGGCTCACCGCCTACCCCGTCCGCCTGCTCGTTCACCTCGCCGGCTCAAGGAGTTCTTATGGCTGATCCCGCACGCGCCCGCAAGGTCGCCGACCGCGTCAAGGTCGTCGTCGCGGAGACCCTCGAGCATCGCGTCAAGGACGCGCGGCTCGGTTTCGTGACGATCACCGATGTGCGCGTCACCGGCGACCTCCAGCACGCGACGGTCTTTTACACCACCTTTGGGGACGGCGATGCCCGCACGGCCACCGCAGCCGCGCTGGAGTCGGCCCGCGGCAAGGTCCGCACAGCGGTCGGGCAGGCGCTCGGGATCCGGCTCACCCCGTCCCTCGAGTTCATCCCCGACGCGATCCCCGAGGGGGCGGCGCACCTCGAGGACGTCCTCGTCGAGACGCGCGCCCGTGATGCCGAGCTGGCCCGGGCCCGCGAGGGCAAGAGCTATGCCGGTGAGGCCGACCCGTACCGCAAGGTGGGTGAAGACATCGAGGACGTCGAGGACGCCGAGGACGCCGAGGGCAGTGCGAACACCGACGAGACCGGCGCGCTCGACCACCCCGACGTGTTCGAGGGTGCTCGGAACACGCAGGGCGCCAGCGAGTGACCGACGACGGTCTGCTCGTCGTCGACAAGCCGGCGGGCTGGACCAGTCATGACGTCGTGGCCCGGGCTCGTCGGCTCTGCGGGACCCGTCGGGTCGGGCACGCCGGAACCCTCGACCCCATGGCGACGGGGGTGCTGGTGCTGGGAGTGAACCGCGCGACGAAGCTGTTGACTTTTCTCGTCGGGTGCGACAAGACGTACCTCGCGACCGTGCGACTCGGGCAGTCCACGGTCACGGACGACGCCGAGGGTGACGTCCTTTACTCCGCCGCCGCGAGCGGGGTTGAGGGCACGGCGATCGACGCAGCCGTCGCTCGCTTGACCGGCCCCATCGAGCAGGTCCCTTCGAGGGTCAGCGCGATCAAGGTCGATGGCAAGCGCTCCTACGCCCGCGTCCGCGGCGGCGAGGACGTCACGCTGGCGGCCCGCCCCGTCACCGTCCACCGCTTCGAGGTGCTCGACGTACGGCACGACGGCCCATATGTCGACCTCGACGTCGAGGTGGAGGTCTCCTCCGGCACTTATGTGCGCGCGCTCGCCCGAGACCTCGGCGGCGCCCTCGGCGTCGGTGGGCACCTCACGGCCCTGCGTCGCACCCGGGTGGGGCGCTTCGACCTCGCCGGTGCGTCGACGCTCGACGAGCTGGGGTCGCTCGCATCGCAAGGGGGCGTTCCCCTGCTGCCCATGGCGGCCGCCGCCCGAGCACAGTTCCCCGTCCACGACCTGACCCCGGCCGAGGCGGTCGCGCTGGGACACGGTCAGCGCATCGCCTCGGCCGACCCAGACGTCGGAACTGGCGGCGATGGGGGGGCTGCCGGGGCGGCGGTCGTGGCCGCGATCGCTCCGGACGGCTCCCTGGTCGCTATCCTCGACGAGACGCGGCTGCAGGCGCGTGCCCACGTGGTCCTGGCACCTCGCTGACGGGTTGCGGGAGCTACGCGCCCGGTTTCCCGGGCGCGCGTCCCACAATGCACGGATGCTCGCTGCGGGTGAGTGCGGTCAGCGCGGCTTGACGGCGACGAGCAGGTCGCGACGGATACCAGCGTCCACCCGGTGGGCGAACCGCAACCAGGGCCCGCCGTCGCGCACCTCCAGCCCCGCGGCGACACACATCGCCGCGAGGTCAGCGCGCGGGAGCCCGTGCGTGTTCCAGGCGATGCCGACCGCTCCGCCGGCACGCAGCACCGACCCCCATACCGGCAGGGCCGCCTCGAGTAGCTCCGCAGGGCTGCGGTCGCGGGCGGCGGCAGCCTTCGGCCCTCCCCGCCCGGCACTGGTCCGGCTGCCGTGGTGGATCCCGTAGGGCGCGTCCGTCACGACGACGTCCACCCGCCGCCGCTCGAGCAGGTCGGCCGTCGCGAGGGTGTCAGCGACATACAGGGTGAGGTGCTGACGCTCGCCGGCGGCGTACGCCTCCCGACTCGGTGACAGCTGCGCCTCGAGGACGTCGGCGACGTGGGATCCGTTACGCCGCAATGGATGCAGGTCAATCCGGTGCTTCAGGTTCTTGCGCCGCAGCCAGGTCGTGAGGAACGCCGCGTATGCCTCCACCTCGCGTCGGTCGATCTCGACCCCGACCGCGTCACACCCGAGAGCCAGGGCGCAGCTGAGGGTGGTGCCGCGGCCGGCCATCGGGTCGAGCACGGAGGTCGGACGGTCGCGCTCGCGAGACACCGAGGCGCTTGCCAGGGTGAGGTTCAGCAGGGTCCTGGTGAGCTGTTCGTTGGTCTTGCCGGGGTACTTGGGGATGGTGAGCAGGTCGTCGTCGAGCAGCTCGGGTCTGGTGATAAGCACGGGTCTGAGCAGGTCGCCGTCGCGCGTCCCGACCACCTCGAACGCGGCGTGCGCCGCGGACAGGCGACCGAGGAGCTCCGGCGGCGCCGCTCGGTCGAAAGTGGCGCGTAGGTAGGGAACCCCAGCAATCTGGACCGTGCCGACGTCGACCAGGCCGTCACCCTCCGCGTCTGCCGCAGCGAGGACCTCGAGCTCGGCCCGCGTGATCTCTGGTGCGAGGCCGGCATACACACGGTTGCTCGACGGAGCGAGCAGGAGGACATATGCCGGCACGCTGACACACTAGGCGCGCTCCCGGCCAGGGCTGCGCACGTGCGTGCGCTCCGGCTTCGTAGAGTGTCTCCCGTGCAAGTGTGGAACGGGCTGGGCGAGGTCCCCGGCGACCTCGGTCGCTGCGTCGTCACGCTCGGGAACTTCGACGGCGTCCACCGGGGCCACCGTGCCGTCCTGGGCCAGCTCGTCGCCGAGGCCACGGCGCGGGGCGAGTCCAGCGTCGCGGTGACCTTCGACCCGCATCCCGTGGCGGTCCTGTTCCCCGACCGCGCTCCCCTCGCGATCACCTCTCTCGACCAGCGGCTGACGCTGATGGCGTCCACCGGTCTGGACGCGGTGCTGGTGATCGAGTTCACGACACAGTTCGCGCACCTGACACCCGAGGAGTTCGTCAGCCAGGTGTTCGTTGACGCGCTCCACGCCAGCACGGTCATCGTCGGCGAGGACACCAGGTTCGGCTGGCGCAACTCGGGCAACGTCGACACGCTCCGGGAGCTGGGCGTCAGCGACGGTTTCGAGGTCGTCACCCTCGCCGACCTCGGGGAGGGGCAGCGATGGTCGTCCACGATGGCACGCAACCAGCTCACCGAAGGTGACGTCGAGGCAGTGGCCGCGGTTCTCGGGCGCCCGCACCAGGTCTGCGGCATCGTGGTCCACGGCGACCATCGCGGCCGTGCGCTCGGCTTCCCCACCGCGAACCTCGGTGAGCAGATCGAAGGCCTGGTGCCGGCCGATGGTGTGTATGCCGGCTGGCTGACCCGTTCCGAGCTGCCGAAGGACGCCGGCGACCGCACCCTTCCCGCGGCGGTGTCGATCGGCACGAACCCCACCTTCGACGGGACACAACGTCGGGTCGAGGCATACGTGCTCGACCGCACAGACCTCGACCTCTACGGGGAGCGGGTCTGCTACGAGCTGGTCCGTCGGCTGCGACCCACCTTGCGCTACGAAGGCATCGAGCCGCTGGTGCGACAGATGAGCCAGGACGTCGCGCAGTGCCGCGAGATCCTGCGGACCGTCGTCGCGGGCTGACGTGACGTCCGGCAGCCGGCGAGAGGCGGGCTGGTTGGCCGGCTGGGAGAGAACCGGCTGGGGGAGAACCGGTTGGGGGCGGACGGACTGGGGCATCGTCATCGCCGGGCTCGGACTGTCGGGCATCGGCGCGGCGCTGGTCTGGTCGGCGACTCGGCACACCGCGGGTTCGGGGTTCCTGCTCAAACATGTGGTGAACACCGCTGTGGGGGTCGCCGGCTTCGTCGTCGTCACCAGGATCGACCACCGGACCCTGCGTGCCTGGGCTCCGTGGGTCTACCTCCTGTCGCTCGCAGGGTTGCTGGCCGTCCTCTCTCCGCTGGGGTCGACCATCAACGGCTCGCGGTCCTGGATCCAGCTGCCAGGCGGCTTCTCGATGCAGCCGTCGGAGCTGGCTAAGGTCGCGCTCAGCGTCGGTCTGGCGATGGTCCTCGCCGAGGGGCGGGACAGGGACCGCGCGCCGGGCGCGCGTGACCTGGTGGCGGCGTGGGGGATGGTCCTCGTCCCGGTGGCGCTCGTGATGCTCCAACCGGATCTCGGTTCTGCCGTCGTCCTCGTGGCCATGGCGTTCGCAGTGGTCGCGGTAGCCGGGGCGCCCACATTGCTGCTCGCCGGGACCGCCGTGGTCGGTGCGGCGGGAGTGCTGGCGATGTTCACGACGAACCTGCTCAGCGCCTACCAGCGGGCCCGGCTGACCGCGTTCCTCGACCCCGCCGTGGACCCCGAGGGCATTGGGTACCAGACCCGGCAGGTACGTGCGGCAATCAGCTCCGGGGGATGGTTCGGGCAGGGGCTGCTGCACGGTTCGCAGACGCAGGGCGGCTATGTGCCGTTCCAGCAGACCGACTTCGTGTTCTCGGTCGCCGGGGAGGAGCTGGGGTTCGTCGGGGCGGCCGGGATCGTCGTCCTGATCGTCTTCCTCGTCCTGCGCACCCTCGTGATCGGCGCTCGCAGCGACCCGTTCGGCCAGCTGGTCTGCGTCGGGGTGGCGATGTGGTTCGGGGTGCAGGCCTTCGAGAACATCGGGATGAACCTCGGGATCATGCCGGTGACCGGTCTCCCGCTGCCGTTCCTGTCCTACGGGGGGTCGTCGATGTTCGCCGGATGGCTGGCTCTGGCGTTGGTCAACAACGCCCACGTGTCGGGGGTCGGCCATCGCTAGGCACCCAGGGGGTCTCCCGTCACCAGCAAGCAACGCGGCGATCCTCGACCGGACTCATACCTTTGCGAGTTCTACCCCGCCGATGTCCGATTTGTCGGCAAACATCTGAGTCCGCTCCTGGGCGAGGCCGACCAGGACGTCGCGCAGGTAGCGGATGGTCGGGTTCGAACCACGGGCCCGGCGCCACGCGAGGGAGACCTCGCGGGTCGGCACGGGGTCGCGGACGGGCAGGACACAGACATTGGGGGGCAACGCTTCTCGACCCAAACGGGGGATCAGAGAGACCGCCGCCCCGTGCTCGACGAGGGCGATGTGCGAGCTCCACTCCCCGGCCCAGAACGACACCCTGGGTGTGGCTCCGACGCGGCCGAGCATCCGGGTGAGCCACTCATGGCAGACGCTGCCCACTGGCGCCGACGCGAATACCTCGTCCACGAGATCCGCCGGCGTGACCCACGGTCGTGCGGCCAGCCGGTGTCCGGCCGGAACGAGGATGTCGGCTACGTCCACGCCGATCCTCAGCACGTCGACGTGCTCGGGTACGGCGAGCGGCGTGTCACCCCACTGATGCACGAGGGCAGCGTCGGCCCGGTCGGACGCCACTGCCGCCATGCCGTCGGGCGGGTCGAGCTCGACCAGGGTCAGGAGCAGGTCGTGCCCGTCGACCCTCATCCTGGACAGGGCGGGGGCGACGATCCCTCGGACGGCCGTGGAAAAAGCCGCCAGCCGAAGGCGTCCCCCGACCACGGTCTCCGCGGTGCGGAGGTCCGCCTCGAGGTCGTCCATGCGGTCGAGCATCTCCGCACCGCGTGACTCGAGCCTCCGGCCGTGCTCGGTCAGCAGAACACCCCGGCCGTAGCGTTCGAGGACGGCGGCCCCGGTGTGCCGCTCGAGCTTCTTGATCTGCTGCGATACCGCGGACGGCGTGAACCCCAAGGCGTCGGCGGCCGCGACCACCGAGCCGTAGGTGCGGACCGCGCGCAGCGACTGGAGGGCGACCAGGTCAATCATGTAGCGATCCTACGTCGTGAGATCACTCATCAGTTGCTGGTGCTTAATGGTGGTGAGGACCCAAAGTGGACACATGACCCCACGCCACGCCCTTGCTGCGGTGGCCGTGGCCATCATCTGGGGGGCGAACTTCGTCATCATCGACGCGGGTCTGCACGACATGCCGCCGCTGCTGTTCGTGGCCCTGCGCTTCCTCGCCGTCGTCGTCCCCGCGATCTTCGTGGTGCGCCGACCGGCGGTGCCGTGGCGGGATATCGCGTTGGTCGGCCTCTTCCTCAGCATCGGGCAGTTCGGCCTGCTCTACCTCTCTCTCGACCTCGGTATGCCTCCGGGGCTCGCCTCACTCGTGGTGCAGGTGCAGGTGATCTTCACCGTGGTCATCGCCGCCGTGTCCCTCAAGGAACGGCCCTCCCGGCGCCAGCAGCTCGGCATCGTCGTCGGTCTGGTCGGGCTGGCGGTCGTGGCCTTGGGGCGCAACGCCGCTACGCCGTGGCTCGCCCTGGTGCTCTGCCTGGCCGGTGCCCTGTCGTGGGCGACCGGCAACGTGGTCATCAGGCGGGTCGGGACCGCGTCGGGCCTCGGGATGACCGTGTGGTCCGGGTTGTTCGTGCCCATCCCGATGCTTACCCTGTCCCTGCTGGTGGACGGACCTCAGGCAGTGGCGACCGGACTGCGCCACATCGACCTGGTGACCATCGGCTCCACGCTCTACACGGCCTGCCTCTGCTCCTTGTTCGGCTACGGGGTCTGGAACTCGTTGCTCGCCCGTTACCCCACCGCCAGCGTGGTGCCGTTCACCCTGCTCGTGCCGGTCAGCGGCATCGCGACCGCATGGGTCTTCCGGAACGAACGGCCGACCTTCGGGACCGTCGTGGGCGGTCTGCTCCTGCTCGCCGGAGTGCTGGTGACCTCACTCGGGCGCCGGCGGCGGGCCAGCCGCCCGCCTGTTCAGCTGCTGACCTCGCCGACGTTGCGCCGGTAGCCCAGGGCCGCGATCACCCCGAAGACCACGCTGGTCAACAGCACCGGCCACACGTGCGAGATCGTTGACCCGGGGCTCAGCACCCCGAACGCGGCCACGTCGCCGTCCGGGGCCATGGCTCCCCAGACCAGCTGGCCGAAGTGGTAGGTCGGCATGTACGGGGCGATGTCCTGAAGGATGCCGGGCAGGCTCGCGACCGGGAAGAAGAACCCGGACAGGAACGACAGGGGCAGGAAGACCAGGTTGCTCACTGCGGACGCCGCCTTCGGTCTGGTCCAGAACGCCAGCGCGAAACCCATCGTGGAGAACGCCACGGCGCCGACCACGAGTATGCCGACCGCCTCCACCAGGCGTCCGGCGTCGAAGTGGACGTGGGCGAGCAGCACCGCTACGGCGAGCATCAGGACGAGCATGGCCAGCGTGAACAACGCCGCCATGACGAACTTGCCCACGAAGTAGACCCACATGGGCATGGGGGTCGACCTCAGCCGTCGCAGCCAGCCCTTGCCTCGCTCGTTGGCGACGTCTGCGCCGAAGGTGAAGATGGCGAGGCTGACCACCCCGTAACAGCCGATCGAGGCATACATCATCGCGGCGACGTCGGTGCCCTCGGGAAGCGTCTTTCCCGCCTGCGGCAGCCCGAACATGCAATAGAGCAGCACAGGGACGCCGACCACACCGACGAGGAACTCCGGAACCCGTCGCCCTTGGCGCACCTCGGCCAGCACCTGGGCGAGCACCACGCCGACCAGGCCGCCGGTGCGGGACGCCTCCGGGCTGGGTCTGCGCGGCCAGTCCACGGGCTCGCCTTGTCCGGCTGCACGAGCAGGGGGACGGGCGGGTTCGGGCAACGTTGCGTCCGGCCGTCGGTCGTTCACTCCCTCCTCGACGGTGCTCACGCGGCTCGCTCCCCGGACGCGCGGGTGAGGTGGAGAAACGCCGCCTCGAGGTCGGTCTCGACCACCTGCAGACCGGTGACCGTCCGGCCCCGGGAGAACAGGGTCTCGAGCAGGTGCTCGGGCCGCCTGGTCTGCACGACCCAGGAGCCAGACTCACCCTGGGTGCCGTCAACGGCATCGAGGGCCTTGACGCCGTCCATGGCGGCCAGCTCCTCCCGGGACGCGTCGGTGGTCAGGTGGACGGTGCGATCGGCGACCAGCCCCTTGATCCCGGCCGGCGTGTCGTCGGCGACCAGGCGGCCGTGGTCGATGACGACGATGCGGTCCGCCACGTCGTCGGTCTCCCCGAGGTTGTGGGACGAGAAGAGGATGGTCTTCCCGAGCGTCGCGAACGCCCTGACCTGCTGCCAGAACGCGGTGCGGGCCACGACGTCGAGGGCGGCGGTCGGTTCGTCGAGGAACAGCAGGTCCGGGTCACCGGCGATGGCCAACGCGAACGAGAGACGCTGTCGTTGCCCGCCGGACAGCTCGCCGATCTTGCTGCGTTGCTTGCCCACGAGGTCGGCCCGGTCCAGGATGCCGTCCACGGGGAGCGCCCAGGGATAGTAGCGCCGGACGAGCGCGACGGTCTCGCGGACCGTGAGGTTCTCGGGACCGACGTGGTCCTGGAGCATCGACCCGACCCGGGCCCGGGCATACGGGCTGTCGGGTTGACGCGCGAACAGCCGCACCTTTCCGGAGTCGGGCCGGCGCAGGCCGAGCAGCATCTCGATGGTGGTCGTCTTGCCCGCGCCGTTGGGGCCGAGGATCGCCACGATCTGTCCCTCGGGAACGTTCAGGTCCAGGCCGTCGACGGCGAGCGTCTCGCCGTAGGACCTGCTGATGCTTGTTGCCTGGACGACGTCCATGTATGCGGGTCCACTCCTGGTGGGTGCGTAGTGTCGGCTCCATCATCGTGGATAGCGATCGAAGGCGAGACGCGAGTGACGACCTGGCGTCGAAGATCGGGCAGGAGCTCTGACGTGGCTGGACAGTCGGTCGGTGACGAAGCGGTCAGGCAGGCCACGCTCGACGACCGGGTGGCCAGTCTCGCGCACCTGTTCCGGTCCCGGGTCGCGGCATCCGGTCCTCGGGTGGCGTTCCAGCACCTGGTTCCCGGCGCAGCCGACGGCACCAACGGCGGCGACCGCGTGAGCGAGCGGCTCGTCTCACTCACCTGGGACGAGACCCGGACACGGGTGGACGCCTGGGCCGCCGGGCTGGTCGCGCTCGGTGTCGGGGTGGAGGACCGGGTCGCCATCGCCTCGACGACCCGGCTGGAGTGGGCGCTCGCGGACCTCGCCGTCGTGTGTGCGGGGGCCGCCACCACGACGATCTATCCGACGATGCTCGACGCGGATGTCGCCTACATCGTGGCGGACTCCGGAAGCCGAGTCGTCTTTGCGGAGAACGATGCTCAAGTCGAAAAGCTGCGTGCCCACCGCGACGAGCTTCCGGAAGTGCTGCGGGTGGTCACGTTCGACGGAACCAGCCAGTCGTCGGACGGGCCTGACGGGTGGGTGGTCTCGGTCGACCGGCTAGCCGAGCTGGGGCGGACGTTGCTCGCGGAACAGCCGCGTGTGCTCGACGAGCGCATCGACTCGCTCACTCCGCTGCACCTGGCGACGGTCATCTACACCTCCGGCACCACCGGCCGGCCCAAGGGCGTCCTGCTGACGCACGACGCGCTGGTCTACGAAGGAGCTTCGGTCGACTCCGTCTCGCTGCTAAATGAGGACGACCTGCAGTTCCTCTGGCTGCCGCTGTCACACGTGTTCGGCAAGGTGCTCCTCGTGCTCCCGTTGCAGATCGGTTTCGCCACCGCGATCGACGGGCGGATCGACCGGATCGTCGACAACCTGGCCGTGATCCGCCCGACCTTCATGGGGGCGGCACCACGGATCTTCGAGAAGGCGTATGCCCGGATCGCGATGATGTTCGCCCACGAGACGGGCGGCAAGAAGAAGCTCATCGACTGGGCCCTCGGTGTGGGAGCGGAGGTCGCGTCCCGGCGCGAGCGCGGAGAGTCGACCGGCAGGGTGCTTGCGGCCCAGCACGCCGTCGCCGACCGGTTGGTGCTGAGCAAGGTGCGGGAACGTTTCGGCGGGCGGGTCAAGTTCTTCATCTCGGGCTCGGCGGCGCTCAACCCCGATGTGGCGCGCTGGTTCTCGTCGGTGGGGCTGCTCATCATCGAGGGCTACGGCCTGACCGAGTCCAGCGCCGCCACCTGCGTCAACCGGCCACGTCCCGGCTGCTACTCGTTCGGGTCCGTGGGGTGGCCGATGCCCGGCACCGAGGTCACGGTGGCCAACGACGGGGAGCTGCTCGTACGCGGTCCCGGCGTGATGCGGGGCTACCACCAGATGCAGGAGGCCTCGGCGGACGCGCTCAGCGAGGACGGGTGGCTGCATACCGGCGACATCGGCAGCATCGACGAGCGGGGGTTCGTGCGGGTCACCGATCGCAAGAAGGACCTGTTCAAGACGTCGGGTGGCAAGTACATCGCGCCGTCGGCCATCGAGTCCTCGTTCAAGGGGATCTGCCCTTATGTCAGCCAGTTCGTGGTCGTCGGTGAGGGGCGCAACTTCGCCAGCGCCCTGGTGACGCTCGACCCGGAGGCAACCACCGGCTGGGCAGCGAGGAACGGCATGACAGGGCAGGCGTATGCCGACATCGCCACCTCCGACGGCGTCCGGGCGATGATGCAGGGCTATGTCGACGAGCTGAACTCCGGGCTCAACCGGTGGGAGACGATCAAGAAGTTCACGATCCTCGACCACGATCTCAGCGTTGAGGACGGCGAGATCACTCCGAGCCTGAAAGTCCGACGCAAGGTCGTCACGGACCGATACCAGGAACAGGTCGAGGACCTGTATCGGTGACGAGCGGCACGAACACATAGGACCCCAGCACCTCGGGCCGCACGCCCCGACGCACTCTCAGCAGCCGCCCGCCGACCGGCAGCACCATCGTCCCGTCGGCCGTGAGCTGGTCGAGGAGGGCGACCGGCACCGTCTCCCCCTGCGCGGAGACCAGGATCCGGTCGAACGGTGCGTCCGGCGGCCAGCCCAGGATGTCCGGGTCGGCCTGCTCGACACGGGCCCACGCCATGCCAGACGCCTGGACTGCCGCCCGACCCCGCAGGGTCAGCTCGGGGACGAGCTCGACACCGACCACCAGCCCACTCGGACCCACCAGGCGGGCCTGCAGGACCGTGGTCCATCCCGACCCGCTCCCCACATCGAGCACGCGGTCTCCGACGCGGACCTGGAGCGCAGTGAGCATCGCCCGAACCGTCGACGGCTGGCTGTTGGTCTGGCCGAAGCCGATCGGGAGCGCCCGGTCGAGTGAGGCATACCCCTGTTGTTCGGGCGGGAGGTACCCGCCGCGGGGCGTCGCGCTCATTGCCTCGTCGACGGTCATGGCAGCGCCGTGCCGGTCCACCCCTCCGATTATGCAGTCGGTGCCCGAGCTGCGGAGCACCTACCATGGCCCGATGCCGCCTACGACCACTGCTGGCTCGTCCGTCTGGGGCGACCTCGAGCCGCTGCTCGAGCGGGTGAGCAAGCCGATCCAGTATGTCGGGGGTGAGCTCAACTCCACGACCAAGGACTGGGACTGCGGGGGTTTCACGCCAGACGGCCTGGAGCGCACCGTGCGGTGGGTGCTGATGTACCCCGACGCGTACGAGGTCGGCCTGCCCAACCAGGGCGTGATGATCCTCTACGAGGTTCTCAACGAACGCCCCGACACGCTCGCCGAGCGGACGTATGCGGTATGGCCCGACCTCGAGGCGCTCATGCGGGGGACGGGAGTGCCCCAGTTCACCGTCGACGGTCACCGGAACGTTCGCGACTTCGACGTCCTGGGTGTGTCGTTCTCGACGGAGCTCGGCTACACCAACCTGTTGACGGCACTCGACCTCGCGCGAATCCCGTTGCACAGCAGGGATCGCGCCGACGACGATCCGATCGTGCTCGCGGGTGGGCACGCCGCGTTCAACCCCGAGCCGATCTCGGACTTCATCGACGCGGCCGTGGTGGGTGATGGTGAGCAAGCCGTCCTGACCATCACTGACATCATCACGGACTGGAAGGCGCAAGGACAGCCGGGCGGCCGTCACGAGCTGCTGCTCCGGTTGTCGCGGACCGGGGGCGTCTACGTGCCGGCCCTCTACGACGTGGACTACCTGCCCGACGGCCGGATCAAGCGGGTGGCCCCGAAACCCGGTCTGCAAGGCGTCCCGTGGCGCGTGTCGAAGCACACTGTCATGGACCTGGACGCCTGGCCCTACCCGAAGCAGCCGCTCGTCCCGCTCGCCGAGTCGGTCCACGAGCGGATGTCCGTGGAGATCTTTCGCGGCTGCACCCGCGGCTGCCGGTTCTGCCAGGCCGGGATGATCACCCGCCCGGTCCGCGAGCGCTCGATCACCGGAATCGGTGAGATGGTCGAGAGAGGTCTGGCGGCAACAGGTTTCGAGGAGGTGGGGCTTCTCTCCCTCTCGTCGGCCGACCACTCGGAGATCGCTGCGGTGACCAAGGGTCTCGCCGACCGCTACGAGGGGACGCAGACCGGGCTCTCACTGCCGTCGACCCGCGTCGACGCCTTCAACATCGACCTCGCCAACGAGCTCACCCGCAACGGGCGCCGCTCCGGGCTCACCTTCGCCCCCGAAGGCGGCTCCGAGCGAATCCGCAAGGTCATCAACAAGATGGTGACCGAGGAGGACCTCATCACAACGGTCGCCGCGGCATACGGAGCCGGTTGGCGTCAGGTCAAGCTGTACTTCATGTGCGGGCTCCCGACTGAGACCGACGAGGACGTCCTACAGATCGCGGACCTCGCGAAGCGGGTCATCGAGACCGGGCGCCGCGTCTCCGGCCGGCGGGACATCCGGTGCACCGTTTCCGTCGGTGGCTTCGTGCCCAAGCCGCACACGCCGTTCCAGTGGTGCGCCCAGCTCGGCGCCGAGGAGACCGACGCGCGACTCGCCAAGCTGCGCGAGGCGATCCGGACTGACCGGCGGTATGCGTCGGCCATCGGCTTCCGTTACCACGACGGCCAGCCAGGGATCATCGAGGGCCTGCTGTCGCGGGGCGACCGTCGGGTGGGCAAGGTCATCGAGGCGGTCTGGCGGGCGGGAGGCCGGTTCGACGGGTGGAGCGAGCACTTCGACTTCACTCGGTGGATGGAACAGGCGGGGCAGGCGCTCGCCGACGAGCCCGTGGACGTGTCCTGGTACACCACGCGGGAGCGGGACCAGTCAGAGGTGCTGCCCTGGGACCACCTGGACTCCGGCCTCGACAAGGAGTGGCTCTGGGAGGACTGGCAGGACGCTCTCGACGAGACCGAGGTGGAGGACTGCCGATGGACGCCGTGCTTCGACTGTGGCGTCTGCCCTCAGCTGGGCACCGAGATCGAGATCGGACCCACGGGCAAGACGTTGCTCCCGCTCACCGTCCTGGGTGCCGGTCGTGACAAGCTCGCTGAGCTGCCAGGCAGCTGACTTCCCGGGTGTAGCGAGGCGCGTTCGACCTCGCGGCCTATGATTCGCCGGTGCGAGACGAGGTGGACTCCGTCCTGTGCCTGCGTCGGGCACGGGACCTCATGGACCGCGAGTTCACCGACGATGAGCTGAGCTTGGATCGCATCGCCGCGGCGGCGTTCATGTCGAAGTCCCACTTCGTTCGTCGGTTCACCGAGTTGTTCGGCACCACTCCCGGTGCCTATCTAGGGCAGCGACGCATCGAGCGGGCGCAAGACCTGCTGCGCTTTGCGAACCTGACCGTCACCGAGGTCTGCCACACGGTGGGGTTTGTCTCGCTCGGCTCGTTCTCTTCGACGTTCACCGAACGCGTCGGAGTATCTCCGTCGGAGTTCCAGCGGCGTTGGCGCGCTCGTGACCAGCCCCGTGTGCCCGGGTGCGTGATCCTCATGTGGGGGCTACAACGCTGTCCGAAGGTCGATAGCTGAGCAACACAGGAGAAGCAGTCCTCGCTGTTGCCTACGTATCGTTGCGAGGTGATCACCAACGTAGGCATCGTGAATGTGTTCGTCCAGGACCAGCAGCAGGCGCTGGAGTTCTACCTCGATGTGCTCGGGTTCGAGGTGCGCGATGACGTCGTGCTGGACGGCGGCTTCCGCTGGTGCGCCATCGGCCTGGCCAGCCAACCCGAGCTGCTGCTCAGTCTCGTCGAGTTCGGCCCACCCCTGCCCGACGACCTGGTGGTGCAGCTGCGGGCCGCACAGCGCGCCGGCGGGTGGCGCGGCCTCGGTTTCACTGTCGACGACTGCAAGCGCACCTATCGTGAACTGGCTGCCAAAGGGGTGGAGTTCGTCCAGGAGCCGCAACAACGCCCGTATGGAACTGAGGCCGTGTGCCGTGACAACTCCGGCAACTGGATCGTTCTCATCGACTCCGTCCAGCGCGGTGGAAGAGAAGCACGGTGATGGCCTCGCCCGCTGAGATGTCCTCGATACGATCAGTGGCCAGCATCGTCATCCCGGTCGCCGACCAAGACCTCGCTCTCACCTTCTACCGCGACACGCTCGGCCTCGAGCTGCGCGCCGATTTTGCTCCCGGCGCGGGCTTCCGCTGGATCGAGGTAGCTCCGCCGGGGTCGGTCACAACAATGGCATTGGCCCTTCCGCGAGGCGGTATGTGGCGCACAGTCGGCGGAGACACCAACCTCAGCCTGGCCTGCGACGACGTAACAGCCCTACACGGCCGGTTGCGCGAGTGTGGGATCGACGTCGACGAGCACATCACCGAGATCCCCGGCGGTGTGCCGCCGATGTTCCGTTTCCGTGACCCGTTCGGCAACATCCTGCAGGTTGTCCAGCGGGATCGCCGGGCGACAGCGAGGCCGACGACGGGTTCGGCGCAGCCGAGGTCACCCTCCTGACGGGTGCTCCATCCACCACTCGCCAAACTCGTGGCACTCGCCCTCGTCGGTCAGCCGGACGAGCCAGAGGTTGCTGAAGCTCGCCCGAGGATATCGGGTTGTCCCCGTGACGACGGCCAGGTCGTCGCAGATGCTGACGACGGTCCACTCGAACTCTGTCTCACCCGGCTCGTCGCGGATGGCCAGCCAGCGCTCGACGATCTCAGTCCGACCCTGCCAGGACGGCTGGTAGGGCGCTGGTGAGTAGGTCGCGGTCTGGGTGAAGAGGGCGCCGATGTCTTGGGGGTCGTTGGTGTTCCACGCGGTCACGTAGCGAGTCACCCAGGAGTCGGCGTCTGCAGCAGTGGGCATGACCACCGTTCTACCCCTCGTCGACGATGTGACGCAGGTAACGCTGCGGGGCGTCGAGGAAACGTTGGTAGTGGTCGACGACGTCGAGGTCCTCCCAGCGGGTCTCCCGGATCCCGGTGTCGTCCAGCTGCAGGATCGTCGTCCCCGGCAAGGCCGCCAGCACGGGCGAGTGGGTCGCCAGCAGCACCTGCCTGCCAGGTTGGCTGGTCAGCGCGTGCAGCGACCCCACGAGGGCCAGCTGGGCGGTGAACGACAGGCCGGCCTCGGGCTCGTCGAGGACGAAGAGGCCCTTGCCGTCGAAGCGTTCGGTGCCCAGCATTGCGAGGAACGACTCCCCGTGGCTCAGCGCGTGGAAGTCCGGCTCCGGGCGGTCACCGGGGTTGTCGTGCAGATAGGTGAACAGCCCATGGGTCGTCTCGGCCCGCAGGAAGTACCCCCAGCGGGATGCTCCGGCCCCACGAACGAGCGCGATCGCGTCGTGCAGCGGCGACTCGCTGGCATACGTGGAGTGGCGCGCGCCCGTGGAACCGCCCTCCCGTGACAGCCCGTACGCGATCGCGATCGCCTCGACGAGGGTGGACTTGCCCGCCCCGTTCTCCCCGACGAGGACCGTCGACCGGCCGAGGTCCAGCCCCCGGTCGAGCAGCTGGGCGATCGGGGCAAGGGTCAGCGGCCACCGGTCCGCGGGCAGCGAGGCGCCCTCTCGGCGCACGATGCGGCGTACCGGCAGGGGGTCCATCCAGCTCGAAGCCCTGCCTACCGCCATGCGCAGGAGAGTACGGGGCGAGGGCTGAGGGCGCGGTCCCCGGATCTGAGGGCGCCGCCCGATGCCGGGACCGCCGTTGCTTTCCTCACGTCAGCAGACCTCCGCTTTGGTGGTCTGCTGACTTGCACCTTTGCCGACGACCACGGATGCTCGGCGGGTGAGAGTTCTGGTGACTGGTGCGACGGGGTATGTGGGTTCCCGCCTGATCCCCGAGCTGCTCTCGCGCGGTCACGACGTCGCGGCGACGTTTCATCGGGATCCTCGACCGGCCTACCCGTGGGACCGAGACGTCGCCTGGCGCAGGGTGAACGTCCTGGACCTTCGCGACGTGGTCACCGCCGCCGGCGGCGTTGATGCCGTCGTCTACCTCGTCCACGGGCTGGAGGAGGCGGACTTCAAGGCGACGGACCGCGAGGCCGCCGAGAACATGCGCGACGCTCTCGATCACGCCGGGGTCAAACGGGTCGTCTACCTGTCGGGGATCATCCCCGACATCCCTCGCGGGGACCTCTCCGAGCATCTGGACTCCCGCCTGGAGGTGGAGGAGATCCTCGCCGGGTCGCACGCGTCGGCGTTGTCCCTGCGCGCCGCGATCATCATCGGGTCGGGGTCGACGAGCTTCGAGATCGTCCGGCAGATCAGCGAGAACCTCCCCCTCGTGCAGACGATCCCCAGCTGGATGCGCCACACGACGGTTCAACCTGTCGCGATCGCCGACGCCGTCTACTACCTCGCCCAGGCGGTCGAGCAACCCGAGGTCACCGGTCACATCGACATAGCCGGACCGGACCGACTGACCTATCCAGAGCTGCTGTCCCTGTATGCGGAGGTCGCCGGCCTGCGCCGGGTCCAGCTGCCGATCCCGGGGCTGCCGGCAGACGTGGTCGGCATCGTGGCCGGTCAGCTCACGGACGTCGACACCGGGACGGTCGAGTCGCTGATGTCGAGCCTGCGCGACGACATGGTCGCGCAGGGCGAGGCGCGAACTCAGCTCGGAGACCCCGACCGGGCGACGCTGGGTGCGCGCCAGGCCATCGTCCGGGCACGGCAGATCTTCGGTATGGCGCCGGACGGGGCAGCCGTCGGCGGAGACCCGGCCGCGCCCTCCGCCGGAGACCCTGCCTGGTCGAGGACCTGACGGGCGGACCCGCCGACGGCTGCCCTGCCGGCTCAGACCGGGTGGCCGACGTGCGCCAGCGCCTGACGCAGCAACACACCATGACCGCCGCTCATGTCTCCTACGGCGGCGAGAGCAGCTGCTTCGTCGGGGGTGAGCCAGGCGAGGTCGAGCGCATCCTGCTGGGGAGAGCAGTCCCCGAGCACCGGCACGACGAACGCCAGGGCAACCGCGTGCTGTCGCGGGTCGTGGAACGGCGTCACCCCCGGCGTGGGGAAGTACTCGGCGATCGTGAAAGGTTGCGGCGACACCGGGATCCGCGGCATCGCCAGCGGGCCGAGGTCGCTCTCGATGTGCCGTAGCAGCGCGTCACGGATCCGCTCGTGGTAGAGCACCCGCCCCGACACCAGCTCGCGGTCGACCGTCCCCTCGGCGGACGCCCGCAGCAGCAGCCCGATCTGCGTGACCACGCCACGGTCGTCCACGCGTACAGGCACGGCCTCGACGTAGACGATCGGCAGCCGCTCCCGGGCGTCACGCAGCTCCTCGCGGCTGAGCCAGCCTCCGCGCGTCTCGGTCTCGGTCATGTCGTCGTTTCTACCAGCCGCCCGGTATGCCGGTGCCCGCCGGCCCGGGTTCGGCACCGAACTCAGACGTCTGTGGGTTACAGCAGCTCAGGGCCCCGATAACCGAGGAACACGTGAGCCCGGTCCACAAGGATGCGAGTCTGGTGGTCGAGGACGTGAGCTCGGTGGTCGAGGACGTGAGTCCGGTGGGGAGGGGCCCGGTCAGAGCACCTTGCCGGGGTTCATGATCCCCAGCGGGTCGAAGACTGCCTTGAGCGCGCGTTGCCGGGCGAGCTCGGGCTCACCGAGCTCGCGGGCCAGCCAGTGTTTCTTCAGCGTTCCGACGCCGTGCTCTCCGGTGATGGTCCCGCCCATGTCCAGAGCCAGGACGACGAGGTCCCCGAACGCGTCCTGGGCCTGGTGCTGGCTGTCCGGATCGCCTTGAGTGAAGAAGAAGCACGGGTGGACGTTCCCGTCACCGGCGTGCCCCGAGAGGGTGATGTCGACGCCGCGCCGAGCGCTGATCTCCTCGCCGGCCCGGATCAGGTCGGCGAGCCGGGCGACCGGAACGCACAGGTCCTCGGTGAAGTGCGGTCCCTTGACCTCCAACGCCGTGTGCAGGGCCCGCCGGCCCGCCAGCAGGGCGTCGGACTCCTGTGCGTCGTCACCGACGGCGACGTCCGTGGCACCTGCGTCGTCGAGCAGTGAGGCATACCGCTGCACGTCCTCGGAGGTGTGTCCGGGGCGGTCGGAGGAGACGATCAGCGCGGCCGCGCAGTCACCGGGGAAACCGTAGTCAGCCATCTGCTGGATCGCGGAGATGCTTGCGGCGTCGAGCAGCTCGAGCAGGCTGGGTCCGAAACGGTCGCGTCGGAGGGCGAGGATCCCGGCTGTCGCAGCGTCCAGGGAGTCGAATGTCGCCAGCACCGTCAGCGCGGGGTCCGGGGCTGACACGAGGCGTACGACCGCCGACGTCACCACACCGAGCAGCCCCTCGGACCCGACAAACAACCCGGTCAGGTCGAACCCGGCAACACCCTTGGCGGTCCGCCGTCCGGTCCGGATCACCTCGCCGCCCGGCAAGACCACCTCGAGGCCGCGCACGTAGTCAGCGGTCACGCCGTACTTGACGCAGCACAGGCCGCCGGCGTTGGTCGCGATGTTGCCACCGATGGTGCTCGTCGCCGAAGACGCCGGGTCCGGGGGGTAGGCCAACCCCACGGCCGCCGCCGCCTTCTTGAGGTCGGCGTTGACGACACCGGGCTGGACCACGGCGAATCGCTCCAGCTCGTCCAGCTCGGTGATCTCGTCGAGCGCCTCGACGTTGAGCACGATGCACCCCTCGCTCGCCGTCGACCCGCCGGCGAGCGAGGTCCGAGCGCCCTGGGGCACCACCGGGATGCGCTGCTCCTGAGCGTGCCGGAGCACCTCCACGACGTCGGCCCGGTCGCGGGCGCGGACCACGCTGTATGCGTCCGGTGCCGTCGAGCCCAGCGAGGCGTCGATGGCGTATGCGGCGGCAATGTCGCGGTCGGTGACCACGGCTCGCGGGCTCAGCCCGGCCGGGGCGTTACCCGTGCGGGTGGCGCTCGAGCTCATTCCTCCACTGTATGCGCGTGCCCTAGACTTACGCGCACAGGCGTTTGAGCCGTCATCAGCGGCGAGCCTCCGGAAGAACCGGCCCACGCGCATACCGGCGGGCCTCAGTAGAACCGGACGGGTGGGCCCGTCAACGCCTTCGGCAAGAGCGGTCGTGCGTCGTCCCGGGTCACCGGTGGAGGTGCGGCAAGCGGGGTGGCACCGCGGTGCCGCCGGGAGTCCCCGGCGACGTCGTCCTCGTGAGACGAGCAGCACGCCCATCACCCGCAGGAGCCCCGACCGCCATGGCCTATCCGCACGTCACCTCCAGCCCGCGCTTCCCGCAGATCGAGGAGCGGGTGCTGCAGTTCTGGGACGAGGACGGGACCTTTGTCGCGTCGGTGGAGAACCGGGAAGCCGGGGAGAACGGCTCCAACGAGTTCGTGTTCTACGACGGTCCGCCGTTCGCGAACGGCTTGCCGCACTACGGCCACCTGCTCACCGGCTACGTCAAGGACATCGTCCCGCGATATCAGACGATGCGCGGTCGTCGCGTCGAGCGCCGGTTCGGCTGGGACACCCACGGTCTGCCCGCGGAGCTGGAGGCGATGAGCCAGCTGGGGATCAAGACCAAGGAGGAGATCCTCGAGCTCGGCATCGACAAGTTCAACGACGCCTGCCGCCAGTCCGTGCTGCGCTACACCGGCGACTGGCGCGCCTACGTCACCCGGCAGGCGCGGTGGGTCGACTTCGACCACGACTACAAGACGCTCGAGCCCGGCTACATGGAGTCGGTGATCTGGGCGTTCAAGCAGCTCTATGACAAGGGTCTGGTCTACGAGGGCTATCGCGTGCTGCCCTACTGCTGGAACGACCAGACCCCTCTGTCCAACCACGAGCTACGGATGGACGACGACGTCTACCAGGTCCGCCAGGACCCGGCCGTCACGGTGGGGCTGCGGTTGGAGACGGGCGAGCTAGCCCTAGTCTGGACCACGACGCCGTGGACGCTCCCGGCGAACCTCGGGATCATGGTCGGACCGGACATCGACTATGTGGTCGTCGAGTCGGACGTCACCGGCACCGTCGAGCGCTACGTCATCGGTGCGGCCAGGTTGGCGACTTATGCCAAGGACCTCTTCGGGCCGGACGTCGAGGTGGCCTCGCTCGACGCCCGGGTCGTCGAGCGACTCAAGGGCGCCGACCTGCTCGGACGAAGGTTCACCCCCCCGTTCGACTACTACCTCGGCCACGAACGCGCACACCGCGTCTTCTCGGCGGACTTCGTCACCACCGAGGACGGCACCGGGCTGGTCCATACCGCCGGTGCGTTCGGTGAGGAGGACAAGGTCGTCACCGATGCGGCCGGGATCGAGCCGGTCATGCCAGTCGGTGCCGACGGGCGGTTCACCTACCCCGTCACCGAGTACGAGGCGATGCTCGTCTTCGACGCCAACGCGCCGATCATCGACCACCTCAAGGCGCGAACCAGGGGAGAGGGGGAGACCGGTGCCACGACGGCGGGGACCGTCCTGCTGCGGCGCGAGAGCTACGCGCACTCCTACCCGCATTGCTGGCGGTGCCGCGAACCCTTGATCTACATGGCGGTCTCGAGCTGGTTCGTCGAGGTCACCAAGATCAAGGAGCGGATGCTCGAGCTCAACGAGCAGATCTCGTGGACCCCTGACCACATCAAGCACGGGCAGTTCGGCAAGTGGCTCGCCAACGCCCGCGACTGGTCGATCACGCGAAACCGGTTCTGGGGCAGTCCTGTTCCGGTGTGGAAGTCGGACGACCCCCAATACCCGCGCATCGATGTTTACGGGTCCTTCGCGGAGCTGGAGCGCGACTTCGGCGTCGAGGTCACCGACCTGCACCGGCCTCATGTCGACCGCCTCACGCGGCCGAACCCCGACGACCCGACGGGCCGCTCGACCATGCGTCGCGTCGAGGACGTGCTCGACGTGTGGTTCGACTCGGGGTCGATGTCGTTCGCCCAGGTGCACTACCCGTTCGAGAACCGCGACTGGTTCGAGCACCATTTCCCGGGCGACTTCATCGTCGAGTACATCGGGCAGACCCGGGGCTGGTTTTACACGTTGCACATCCTCGCGACCGCGTTGTTCGACCGACCGGCGTTCTCCTCGTGCGTCTCTCACGGGATCGTCCTCGGCTCCGACGGCGAGAAGATGAGCAAGTCGCTGCGCAACTACCCGGACGTGTCCGAGGTGTTCGACCGCGACGGCGCCGACGCGATGCGCTGGTTCCTCATGTCCTCGCCGATCTTGCGGGGGGGCAACCTGATCGTCACCGAGCAGGGGATCCGCGACGGCGTCCGTCAGGTGATGATCCCGCTGTGGCAGGCCTGGTCGTTCTTCTCGTTGTATGCCAACGCTGCTCGTTCCGGTGAGGGTTACCGTGCGCAGTGGTCCACCTCGTCCACGGACGTGCTGGACCGCTATCTTTTCGCGAAGCTGCACGACTTCACCCAGACCATGACGGACCAGCTCGACGCATACGAGATCGCGAACGCCTGCGACACCATGCGCGGGTTCCTTGACGTGCTGACGAACTGGTATATCCGCCGTTCCCGGGACCGCTTCTGGGGCGGTGAGGACGCGTCTGCGCAAGCGGCGTTCGACACGCTCTACACGACCCTGGAGACCGTCTGCCGCGTGGTCGCCCCGCTGCTACCCCTCACCAGCGAGGAGATCTGGCGTGGCCTCACGGGGGAGCGTTCGGTGCACCTGACCGACTGGCCAGCTGCTGCTGAGCTGCCCGCCGACCCCACACTGGTCGACTCGATGGACCGTGCCCGGGAGGTCTGCTCGACGACCTCGGCATTGCGCAAGGCGGCCAAGCTGCGGGCCCGACTGCCGTTGGCGTCGTTGACCGTCGTGAGCGCCAACCCGAGCGGGCTCGAGGCCTTTGTGGCTGTCGTCCAGGACGAGGTCAACGTCAAAGATGTGCGCGTCGTCGACCTTGCTCGGGCTAGTGAGGCGGACTTCGGTGTGACGCAACGGCTCACCGTCAACGCCCGGGCTGCCGGGCCGCGCCTTGGCCGCGACGTGCAGGTGGCCATCCGTGGCTCGAAGTCCGGCGACTGGTCCTTGGCGCAGGACGGGACGGTCACTGCGGGTGGGCTGGCACTGGAGGACGGCGAGTTCTCCGTGGACACGGTGGTGGACCAGGCCTCGGGAACTGCGTCGCGCGCTGTCGCCATGCTCCCGGGTGGGGGGTTCGTCGTCCTCGACACCGACGTCACGCCGGAGCTGGCTCGCGAGGGCCTGGCGAACGACCTCGTCCGCGCGGTGCAGCAGGGGCGCCGGGAGACCGGGTTGCACGTGAGCGACCGGATCTCGTTGACCATCACCGGGGATGACGAGGTCTACGACGCGACGATGGCGCACCGTGACCATATCGTCAGCGAGACCTTGGCCACCCAGTTCGGATCCTCGCCCCGGCTCGACGATCTCGCTCTCGGTGACGGGGTTTCGGTCGCCACCGTCGGGGACGGCAGCGTCGCACGGATCATGGTCGTGAAACGGTGACGGCACACACGTTGGTGGCGCACGAGGAAGAGGATCGATGACCGACCGGCCGAGCGGACTGAGCACACCGGATCCCGATATCATCGGGCGACTTCTCGAGGTCGAGGGCGAGATCCTCGCGCGCACGCCCGAGACGACGATCGACCCGTCGCTCGAAAGCGTGCAGTGGGTGATGGATCTCCTGGGTGACCCACAGCGCGCCTACCCGGTCATCCATCTGACGGGGACCAACGGCAAGACGTCGGCGACTCGGATGATCGACTCACTGTTACGCGCCATGGGACTGAACACCGGTCGGTTCACCTCACCGCACCTCCACTCGTTCCGTGAGCGGATTGCCGTCGGCGGCGACCCGATCTCGCCGGAGCGCCTGATCGAGGTCTACGAGGAGGTGCTCCCTGTGGTGCAGCTCGTCGACCGACGATCCGAGGAGCAGGGCGGCAGCCGGCTCAACTTCTTCATGATGTCGGTCGTTCTTGCCTATGCGGCCTTCGCCGACGCTCCCGTCGACGTCGCCGTCGTGGAGGTCGGCCTGGGGGGTGCGTGGGACGCCACCAACGTTGCCGACGGTCAGGTGGCGGTCATCACTCCCGTCGCCGTCGACCATGTGCGGCTGCTCGGTTCGACCGTCGAGCAGATCGCTCTCGAGAAGTCGGGGATCATCAAGCCCGGCGCGATCGCGGTCTCGTCAGTCCAGGAACGTGACGTCGCCGAGATCCTCGTCGAACGTGCCGAATCTGTGGGCGCACGATTGGTTTTCGAGTCGGACGACTTCGGTGTCACGTCTCGGGAGGTGGCTGTCGGGGGACAGTTGCTCTCGTTCCGGGGCCTCGCCGGTGACTACCCCGGGGTGTTCCTGCCCCTGCACGGAGAACATCAGGCCAGCAACGCCGCGACCGCGCTTGCGGCCGTGGAAGCGTTCGTCGGCGGAGGTGAGCAGCGCCTCGACCTCGAGGTCGTCAGGGAGGGCTTCGCCCAGGTCACCTCGCCGGGACGGCTCGAGGTGGTCCGACGCTCACCGACGGTGCTCGTCGACGCCGCGCACAACCCAGCCGGTATGCGTGCGCTCGCCGCTGCGGTCGAGGACGCCTTCTCGTTCACCCGCCTGGTCGGCGTGGTCGCGATCTTCGGCGACAAGGAGCCGGCCGCGATGCTGGAGATCCTCGAACCGGTCCTCGACTCCGTCGTCGTCACCCGCAACAGCTCACCACGGTCCATCCCACCGTCGGATCTGGCGGTGATCGCTCGAGAGATCTTTGGTGAGGAGCGCGTGCACGAAGCCGCTCACCTGCCGGACGCGTTGGACCTCGCAGCCGGGCTCTCCGACGAGGGCGGCATGGGGAGCGCCGTCCTGGTCACCGGCTCGGTCGTCACGGCTGCGGAGGCACGTCTCCTGTTGGGCGCCAACGACACCTGACCGCCGGTCAACGCGGGCCGAGACCGATGGCGCCGTCGATCAGCTCACGCGCGATGTCCAGGTGTCCAGGTGTCCAGGTGTGCGGGCGGTCTCTTCGACGAGGTGCAGCACCACCGATCGCAGGTCACGGACCTCGTCGGGACCCTCCTGACTATGTGGGCGGGCGAGCGATCTGGACAGGGGCTGCGTTGGCTGGTCGGCCGCGTCGGTGTTGTCGGGCCAGGGCAGTGGTTCGGCAGACCCGACGACGACATACTGGAACCAGAATCGCTCGGCATGCCCGAGATGCTCGACGAGCCCCAGCGGCGACCACCCCGAGGGGGCGACCACCGTCCCGAGCCGGTGCTCGTCCAGGTCGTGGACGATGGCCTGCACACTCGTCCGCTGAGCGGTGAGGAAGGAGCGCAGAGCTGCTCTCTCAGCGGTCGTCACGAAGTGGTCGAGGGAGGTGGTGCGGTACAAGGATGGCTCCTGAGGTGAGGCGACATGCATACGACGAGTGACTGTTGACGTGATCGACACCGATGAGCCAAGGGCGAGACGGGACATACCCTTTCCTCATGGCGCGTACCTCTCTCCCGTTCTACGGGACTACGGGGAAGTTCACTTGGCGGATGGGTGCCACCGTGCTGGGCGGACAGTCGGTGATCGTGTTGTTCGGTGCCCTTGTCGCACGCGGGATCGCCGCGTCCCGGGGGGAACCGGCTGCGTCGACATACCTGTTGGTGGGGACGGGCCTCGCGGTGCTGTGCATCCTCGCCGCAGGGATGATGCGCCGGCCCTATGGCGTCACACTCGGCTGGCTGATCCAGGTTGCGACCTTCCTGTGTGCGTTCGTGCTCTCAGCCATGCTCTTTGTGGGCATCATCTTTTCGGTGTTGTGGGTGGTCTGCCTGTGGCAAGGCGTCAAGATCGACGCCACCGATGCGGCCCGCGCTGCCGAGGCAGGCTCGTCTTCGGGGGCCTGACCGAACGGAAGCGGCGACTACTGGCGGTGCGACGATATTCGCATGCCGAATCCTCCTGCTACCGCTCTGGCGTTGCGTGATGGTCATCGTGAGGAGCTGACCCGGCTGACAGCGAGTTGACGCCGCTCGGGGCAGAGACGCCTTCGATACCGAGTACGGCTAGTAGTGGCGTGAGTGAGTTTCCCTCGCCGACTAGGGCCGGTGCGTTCGCAGCTGGAGACATGCCGATTCGGTTATGCCACCAGACCGGCATCCCAACGCCGCCCGCTCCAATGAGGTCGAACCGTGAGCCAGCAACAAAGAGCACCCGGTGAGCGGGCAGACCCAGTTCGTCGAGCGCCAGCTGGTACGCGGCTGCTCGGGGCTTGTATACACCGGCCCGCTCGGCGGTCACCACAGTCGAAAAGTTGACGTGAATCTGTGCTGCCGCCGTGTACCCCAAGCGTTCCGAGCAGTTAGTGACCGCGCCAACAGGACGATCGCGAGCGATCTTTGCCAGCACGACCGGCGCCTCGGGCCATGGCTCAAGGTCGGTCCAGTGGGCGGCGAGATCATTCGCCAAATCTCGGCTCAGACCCACGTTCTCGGCAGCCTGAGCGACAATCTCTTCATAGGGAGCGTAGTCACCTTGGCCATAGGTGAGCTCCAGGTATTCGTGGCGCCAGATCATGCCGGCCTCTTCGTCGCCGGCGACAGCGTTCCACACTTTCCAAGAGTCGAGCACGGCGGTGAGAAGGTCGAACAGGACGGCATCGTAGGAACCGTGTCTCGAATTTTGGGTCATGGGACTCACTTTCTCGGGTCGGTATTGAAATGATCTACCGGTTGGCATTCTCAAGGACTTGGTCGGTGGTCTTGGTCCAAACGAAGGGGTGGCAGCGGTCGCTCCAGCCGTTAAGAATTGGGTCAGCATGTGCGGCAGCGGTTTTCGCCCGATCGTTGCCGAGGCTCTACCGGCGTCGGTTATGCGCGTCCGTATGGCTTCAGACCCGTCTATCGCGAATGTTGTCGACGACGCTGGAGACGGCGCGGGACGCGTTGACACACTGTCGGCGTTGTGGCAGGCCTCGTAGGAGCCACCGACCGACCCCCGCCATGACAACCGTTTGATCGCCGGCAACTTGGACGGGCCGGGCGGCGTGGCAACGGGATTCGGGTTCGCTGATCGGGGGGGGTTGTCGGTGGTCGGTTGTAGGTTTTGGGTATGCCTTCAGACCCGACCGTGCCGCGTGTGGCCCACCGTCGTGCTGCGGTTGCTGCGGCGCGGGAGGCGTTGACGGGGTTGGCTTCAGTGTTGTGGCAGGCCCAAGGCGCCGACCTCGGTCGGGTGTTCCGGGAGGTCGACGACCTGTCCCGGGCGGTGGAGGCGGCCCGGGTCGCGGTCCTGGCCGAGGCGGTGGACCGCGGCGAGACGTCCACGTCGGCGGTGTCGATGGGGTCGGCGGGAGTGGGGTGGGTGTGCGAGCATGCGCCGACGTTGGCGGCCAATGGTGGCGCGGCCCGGCTGTTCCGGGTGGTCACCGATACGATGACGGCCAGCAGGGGTGCGACAGATGCGGGAACGACGCAACCGCACCCGCTGAGAGCGGCGCTGGTCGACGGGCGGGTGCAGGTGTCGAACGCGGCGGTCTGTCTGAACGAGATGGCCCGCCTACACCCCCAGCTGACGCCGGCCGCGGTGCCGGCGGTGTGGGACGCCTATCTGACGTTGGCGATGGTGGCCGGGCCGGGCGAGATCCGCGGGCTG